>JBKPFD010000028.1:0-2995 GCA_046729155.1 Actinomycetota bacterium | reverse complement strand
GTAGCCGACGACGAAGACGACTGCGAGGCCGAAGAGCGCCGCCGAGCGCACGTGCACCCAGATCGCATGGTCGAGCACCCAGAGCCGGCCGACATCGGGATCGCCCGAGTGCGGCCCCGCCGCGGTGGTGAAGGTGCCCGTGACGACCAGCACGAGACAGGCCGCGACCAGGACGAGCCCGGCACGGCGGAGCTCGCGGGGCGCCGTCACGGTTGCGTGTCCCTCCTCGAGCGCCCGCACCTCCAGCACGAGCAGGAGCGCGCCGGCGAGCGCGAGCAACGCGAGCGTGAAGTGGACGACGACCGCCACGGGCTCGAGGTCGGTCGCGATCACGATCAGCCCGATCGGCGCCTGCACGAGAGTCACGAGGAACGTCGCGAGGGCGATCCGCCGCGCGAACCTCGGCAGGCCGCTGCGCCGCCCGACCAGCCACGCGGCGAACGTGAGCACGAGCGGCACCGCGCCGAAGACCCTGTTCCCGAACTCGATGAACCCGTGGTAATCCTCGGCCGGGAAGAACGCCCCCTTCTCGCAACCCGGCCAGCTCTCGCAACCAAGGCCCGAGCCGGTCAGGCGGACGAGCGCGCCCGTGACGGTGATCACGTACAGGGAGGCGGCCGCGCCGACGGCGAGCACGAACAGCCTCCCGGGCGCTGCTACGCGCGCGCGCAGCGTCTCAACAGCCATACGGCCGAAGATTAGTGAGGGGTCGGCTACCGGCGAGCGCTTCGCGGCGTCCTGAGTGCGGCACCGCAAGCGGTGCCTTGAGGAATGACTCGACGGCTTCCGTGCTCCCGCTCAGCGTCGGGGAAACGTTCGCGAAGCCTAGAGAAGCGGCTCCAGGATCTCGGGGTACCCGTCCGCCCCGGCGAACGGCGTCGGCCGCGAGCCGAGGAAGAGCGGCCGGTCGGCGGCGTTGAGGAGCACCGGCATCATGTCCGGCCCGCGCAGCTGGCCGAGGATCCCCCCCGCGCAGTCGAGCTCGCCGAAGCTCGTGACGGGGTCGGCGCGGACGCCCGGCCCGGCGACCATGAACGGGACTGGATCGCCGGAGTGGATGACCTCCGGGTACGTGGGCGTGGCGTGGTCGCCGGTGATGCAGACGATTGCGCGATCGGTCGGGAGCTCGCCGAGCTCGGCGTCGAGCTGCTCGATCGTGCGCTGCTTCACGGCCGGGTCCTTCGTGTGCCCCGCCATGTCCGTGGCCTTCAGGTGCGCGATGACGAAGGTGTCGCCCGCGGCGAGCCGCTCCTGGATCAGGCCGAGCCGCAGGCGGAGGTCGCCCGCCGGGTCGTCGCTCTCGTCGGCGTCCAGCGGCTCGAGGCCGGCCGCCCGACCGAGTCCCTGCAGGAAGCGCGAGTCGGCGATGAAGGTGCCGTGGAGCCCGTGCCGCTCGGAGAAGGTCGGCGCCGGCCGAAGCCTGCTCCACCACTTGAGCGTGATGACGTTGAAGACCGGCAGGCCCTCCGCAGCGCGACGGTCGTTGGCGGGATGGTCGGCCAGGATCTCCATCGTCCTTCGCGTCCACGCCTCTGCCGCCCGCGCGGTGCGCGCGGCCTCGGCGGCCGCGGGCTGCGGCCTCAGGACGGGATGCCGGTCGCGGAAGAACGCGTCGGTGTCGGTGACACGGTCGTCGGCGCCGCCGGAAACCCGGAGCACGGCCTCGCCGCGCCGGAGGTGCGCGAGCGAGAAGCGGAGCCCCTCCACCTCGAGCCCGTCGCAGGCCGCAACCAGCTCGGCCGCATCTTCCTCGTCGCCGCCGTAGCGCGGCCGGCCGGTGAGCCAGAGGCCGTCGTCGCGGCGCTCGGCAGGCCTGAGCGCTGCGAAGGCGAGCACGTCGTCCGGGTCGACCTCCTGGCCGGCGCCGAGCGCCTCGAAGACCGCGCGGCCCGAGAACTCCTCCGGCGTGTACCCGAGCATCGCCCAGTGCGCGATCTCGCTGGACGGTGCCCGTCCCGGGCCGACGCCGTAGATCACTCCGCAGGAGCCGGAGGAGGCAAAGCGGTCGAGGTTCGGCGTGCTCGCGACCTCGTTCGCTGTGCGCCAGTCGAGCGACTCGTGAGCGCGGTCTGCCAGCCCGTCCAGGAGGACGACGACGATGGGATACACGCGGCGGAGGCTAACCGGACGGCATATCGTCGCCGGGCTGATGCGCGCGAGCCGCACGATCACCGTGGTCGGCTGCCATGCGGGCGGCGAGATCGGGAACGTCGTCGTCGGCGGCGTCCTGCCGCCCGCGGGCGCGACCGTCTTCGAGCAGATGGAGACACTTCGCCGCGAGGGCGACTGGCTGCGGCGGCTGCTGCTTCGGGAGCCGCGTGGAAGCGTGGCCTGCCACGCGAACCTCGTCGTCCCGTCGACGCGGGACGACTGTGCCGCCGGCTTCATCATCATGGAGCCGACCGAGTACCCGGCCATGTCCGGGTCGAACACGATCTGCACGGCGACCGTCCTGCTCGAGACCGGGATGGTCGAGATGCAGGAGCCGGAGACGATCGTGCGCCTCGAGGCTCCGGGCGGCGTCGTCGAGGTGCGCGCGGCCTGCCGCGACGGGCGCTGCGAGAGCGTCGAGCTCACGAACGTGGCCTCGTTCGTCGAGCATCTCGACGCGCCGCTCGAGGTCGAGGGCCTCGGCGCGCTCACCGTCGACGTCGCCTACGGCGGGATGTGGTACGCGATCGCGGACGCCGAGGCGCTCGGGTTCGCCATCGAGCCGCACGAGGCGCGGGAGCTCTCGCTCGTCGGCGAGCAGATCCGTGCCGCCGCGCGTGAGCAGCTGCCTTGCGAGCACCCCGAGAACCCGGCGATCGCAGGGGTCAGCATCGTCCAGATCGCCCAGCCCTGGCAGGGCAAGGGCAAGGTGACCCGCAACGCGGTCGTCGTCGCGCCTGGGCGCCTCGACCGCTCGGCCACGGGCACGGGCCTCTCCGCGCGGCTGGCCGTCCTCCACGCGCGCGGCCTCATGAACGTCGGGGACTCGATGACGCACGCCTCG
>JBKPFD010000027.1:0-3113 GCA_046729155.1 Actinomycetota bacterium | reverse complement strand
GGGCGCCGTCGCCGCGACGCCGATCGCCACGGGCTAGACCGCGGTGGACTGGCGCAGGATGCCGAGGGCCTCGCGCCGGCCTTCGGGCGTCGTGCGGTCGATGATCAGGATGCCATCGAGGTGATCGATCTCGTGCTGCGCAACCCGCGCTGCGAGGTCCTCGAGCTCGAGGCGCACGGTCTCGCCGTTCGCGTCCTGCGCCTCGACGGTCACGCGGAGGTCGCGCTCGACCGGGACGAGCACGCCCTGCATCGAGAGGCAGCCCTCACTGTCGGGCTCGGTTTCGCCGGAGCGCTCGGCGATCGCGGGGTTGACGAGCGCCTGCGGCTCCTCGTCCTCGGCGGCCTGAAGGACGAGCACCCGCTGGAGCACGCCGACCTGGTTCGCCGCGAGTCCGACTCCGGCGGCGTCCTGCATGAGTCGCGTCATGCGCTCGACGAGCGCGGCGAGGTCGCCGTCGAACCGGCCCACCTCCTCGGCCCGCATGCGCAGCACCGGGTCGGGGTACTGGCGGATCTGCGCCAGCGCCAGCCGCCGCCGCGCTTCGCGCTCGGGATCGAGCTTCTCGGTCTTGACTTGGCCCGCTTCGTCTGCCACGGCGCCGAGTCTAGCCAGGCCGCGGCGCGCCAATATGGTGGCGCTCCACGATGCCTCACCTTGCCGAGCTGGACGTCGCGATACCGGACGGACGCATCGTCCGCACCGCCTCGCTGGGGCCGGAGAACGGGTTCCCGGTCGTGTGGCACCACGGCAACCCGGGCAGCCGCGTTCCTCCGCTCGGCGAGCCCGTCCTCGAGAGCGCGGGCATTCGGCTGATCACCTATGACCGGCCCGGAGCGGGACATTCGACCGCGCGCCCAGGCCGACGAGTGGCGGACGTCCGCGACGATGTCTCTGCGATCGCCGACGCGTGGGAAATCGCGAGATTCGGCACGGCCGGGATCTCCGCCGGCGGCGCCCACACGCTCGGGACCGCTGCCCTCCTGCCGGACCGGGTCGTCGCCGCGGCAGTGCTCTCAGGCGCCGCACCGATCGACGCGGAAGGGCTCGACTTCACCGCAGGGATGAGCCAGACGAACACGCAAGCGGCCGAGGACCAGGAAGAGGTTGACCGAGAGGCGGCACTCTTGGAAGGCGCGCCGATGCGACAGGCCATCCTCGCCGACCCCGAGCGGGCGTTGCTCGGCTTCGCGGAGGAGTTCCCGCTCTCCGATCGCGAGGCGTTAGAGCTGCGCGAGGTCGTGACGCCGATCGCAGAGGGCATGGCGGAGTGCGTCCGGGAGTCTGCTGAGGGCTGGCTCGACGACTCGATCGCATTCGCGAGACCCTGGGGCTTCGACGTGGCTACGATCGAAGTCCCAGTCGGCATCTGGCAAGGGCGTGAGGACACGGCCACGCCGATCACGCATGCTCGGTGGCTCACCGCACGTATTCCGCAGGCAGAGCTGTACGAGCTCGAGGGCGGCCACTACGCTCCCTATCTCCGGCTGCCCGAGATCCTTCGCTGGCTCGCCGAGCACGACTAGAGCTCCTGCGGATCGACGTCGACCACCGCGGACAGGTCGGCGCGGCGCATCGCGGGGGCCGCGGCAGCGAGGAGCTGGCCCGTTCGCGAGGCGACCTCGCGCGGCCGGGGCGTCTTCGCGACGAGCTGCGCGCGATGGCGACCGCGCAGCCGGAAGAGCGGCGCGGGACCGAGCAGCTCCGCGTCGATGCCGTCCAGGCCGGCACGGAGCTCGGTCAGAGCGCGCAGTGGCTCGTCGCTTCCTGGGCCCGAGACGAGCACGCGCACGAGGTGCTGGAACGGCGGGTAGCCCAGCTCGCGGCGCCGCTCGAGCTCACCGGCCAGGAAGCCGGCGACGTCGTGCCGCGCCGCGAGCGCCACGGCCCGAGATTCCGGCTGGAAGGTCTGCACGAGCACACGGCCCGGCGCGTCGCGGCCGCTGCGACCCGCGAGCTGCGTCACGAGCTGGAAGGTGCGCTCGTCCGCGCGGAAGTCGGGCACGCCGAGCCCGAGGTCGGCATCCACCACGGCCGCGAGCGAGACGCCGGCGAAGTGGTGGCCTTTCGCGACCATCTGCGTCCCGATCAAGACCGCGCGATCGGCTGCGGCGAAGCGCCGAAGCGTTGCCGCGAGCTCGCCGCGCTTGGCGACCGCGTCCGCGTCGAGACGGATCCGCTCCAGCTCCGGGAGGCGGGCCTCGAGCTCGCGCTCGAGCCGCTGCGTGCCGGCGCCGATGCGCGCGACCTCCGCCGAGCGGCAGGCCGGGCAGGCATCCGGCGCCGGTTCGGCGTAGCCGCAGTGATGGCAGTGCAGCCGCTCGTCTCGGTGCAGGACGAGCGCCACATCGCAGTTTTCGCAGCGGATCGTCTCGCCGCAGGCGCGGCAATGCAGCGCGGGCGCGACGCCGCGCCGGTTGAGGAGCAGGATCGCCTTCCCGCCTTCCTCCGCGACCCGGCCGAGCTCGCCGAGTAGCGGCGCGGAGAGCGGATAGCTGGCCTCGCCGCGCAGGTCGACCACGCGGACGGGCGGCAGATCGCCGCCGATGCGCGCAGGAAGCTCGAGGCGCTCGAGGCGCTCCCAGCTCTCCGGCCGCGGCGTCGCGCTACCGTAAATGGCAACGGCGTTCTCGAGCGCGGCGCGCTTGGCCGCGACCGTCCGCGCGTCGTAACGCGGATCGGACTCCTGCTTGTAGGCGGCGTCGTGCTCCTCGTCGACGCAGACGAGCCCGAGCCGCGGCACGGGCGCGAAGATGGCCGACCGCGCGCCGATCACCACCGGCGCGGCGCCAGACGCGATCCGCTCGCGCTCGTCACGGCGCTCGGCCTCCGTCAGCGCGGAGTGGAGCACCGCGATCCGGTCGCCGAAGCGCGCGCGGAAGCGGCCGATCGTCTGCGGGGCGAGCGCGATCTCGGGGACGAGCACGATCGCCGTGCGGCCGCGCTCCAGCGCCGCCGTGCAGGCCTGGATGTAGACCTCCGTCTTACCGCTTCCCGTCGCGCCGTGGAGCAGAAACGTCCCGCCGCCGCGGTCTAGCGCCTCGATGATTCGCTGGAGGGCCGCCCCCTGCGACTCCGACAGTGCCGCCGGCGCGGGCTCGCCGGCCAGGGCG
>JBKPFD010000026.1:0-4951 GCA_046729155.1 Actinomycetota bacterium | reverse complement strand
GCATGGACCATCGCACCGAGATCTGCGGAAGACGCCCGCTGCGGGGGCCCATGCCGACTTCGGTCGGTTCGTCGTAGCGGCCTGGCAATTTGGTTGACCGCGCGACGGGCAGAGCTCGCGGCGACCGCGACTGTTTCAATGCACCGCGATGTCGGACGCGATCGTCTACGTCGACACCTCGGAGGTTCGCGAGGGAGCGCTCGAGGAGCTCAAGGCGGGCATGAACGAGTTGGTCGACTTCGTCGCTGCGAACGTGCCACGGGCGCTCGCCTACAACGTGTACTTCAGTGCCGATGGCACCACGATGACCGTCGTGCACGTGCATCCCGACACCGGATCCTTGGAGCAGCACCTAGAGGTGGCGGGACCGGTCTTCCGCCGGTTCGTGGAGCTTGTCACGCTGTCATCGATCCACATCTACGGCGAGCCGAGCGAGAACGTGCTGAAGCAGGCAAATGAGAAGGCACGATTGCTCGGGCGGGGCGACGTGGTAGTCGAGGCCTTGCACGCAGGCTTCACTCGTTTCGCGGTCGGCTGACGTCGGCTGGGACGCGCAACGAGTCCTCGCGCGATCTGGCACTCAGCCGTTGGACGCCTCTATTGGAGCCGCCATCGTGCATGTCCAACGACGTGGCGGCTACGCGGTTACCGCAAGGACGGCGTCGGCGACACTGGGATCGAATTGCGTGCCGCGGTTCCGCAAGAGTTCTTCCCGTGCAGCCTCTGCCGACATCGCTGCGCGGTACGACCGGGTGGTTGTCATCGCGTTGAAGGCGTCGCAGCAGCAAACGATCCGCGCGACGATCGGAATCTCCTCGCGCGCGAGCCCGTCTGGGTAACCGCTCCCGTCGTAGCGCTCGTGGCAGGAACGGACGATGTGTCCGACCTCCGTGAGCAACCCGCCCACCTGGGACAGGAGCTGCTCGCCGTCGATCGTATGCAGCCTGACGATCGCCCACTCCTCGGCGGTCAGCGGCCCCTCCTTGTTGAGAATGGCCTTCGGCAACCTGATCTTTCCGACGTCGTGGAGCAGTGCCGTCAGCTCTGCCAGATGTCGCGATCGAGCGTCGAGCGCGAGGTGGTCTGCGACGGCGACGGCAAGTTCCACGACACTGCGGCTGTGCGCGCCGGTGTACGCGTCGTCTGCTTCGACGACGTCGCCGAGCAGGAAGGCCGTCCCGCGGTAGGCCGCTGACAGCTCAAGGGCGTGACTAAGGCGGTCCGAGCGCTCATGCGCGAAGAGTCTTGTCAGCAAAAGGAGTGGAAGTGGCAGGAAGTACGCCGGCGTCCAGACCGATCCGGCCAGGCTTGCCGCGAAGCCGACAGACGCAAGACATGCGTCCACGAAGAAGATCCATCCGAGCGGCTGAACGAGTGAACGCGGCTCGACGCCGACGGCGAAGTACTCACGGGCGATGGAGAGCGCACCGTCCCAGATGAACTGCGCGCAGACCGCGATGCCCGTGACGACCGCCCATTCGCCGGGCCCTGCGCTTCGGTCGTAGAACAACACAAAGACGAGCGCCGGGGCGAGCGTGTAGGCCGCGTTCCCGATCGCGACGATGATCCGCTGGATCGGCACTGCTCCACGGAGATAACTCGGGAGCTGCCCGAGCACGAGTCCAAGTGCTACTGCCGCCGGAACCTGTCCGGCCGGTAGCGCGAACAGCATCGGGATTACGACCAGCTCGACAGGTGCCGCGAATCCGCTTCCGACCTCCAGCTCGACACGCGAGGCCAGCGCAACGGATGCCACAAATAGCACCCCCAGGAGCAACGGGCCGTCGCTTGAGCCCAGGTCATGCGCCGCAAGGCTGGCCGCCGCGATGAGGAACAAGATCGCGGTCGAGCCGTGTGTCAACCGCTCACGCCGAGACAGCCGAGAAACGACACGCTCGCGCGAGGCTGCGACGAGTTCCGTCTGGAGATCGAGTGACGCCGACGACGTGCTCATAACCGGGGGTATCGGCACGTTGTGCCGCGGAATGAACTGCAGCGATCAACGGGAGGGCCCGGGTGTCGCCGTGCCCTCCCGTTCTCCATCGACTTCGAGCTAGCGGCTACTGAATGGGTCGACGAGGACGCTCGAGATGGACAGCGTCTCGTCCTTCTGCAGTCCCTCCGCCTTGAACCGGAACGCAACGGCAGTCAGGCCGCTCGGCGACGCTAGTGCGAGCATGTTCACGTACATCGGCAGGATGACCGACGGTTGCCAATCGTTTCCGGCCCTCAGCTTGGCGATCGTGAAGTGCTTGACGTGCCCGCCGAAGTCCTCGTAGAGCACGTCGACCTTGAGCCGCGATTTGCCGTTGCCGCCGACATCCCTGATGAAGAAGCGGATCGTGGGGTGGTCAAGGTTCACGCACATCGCAGGCGTTGCCGCCTCAGCACCCTTCGCGAACTGAAGCGACTGTCCGGCACCGCTGAACGGATCAGCCGACGGCGCAACCGTCGCCTGCTTGTTCAGGGTCCAGTCGTCGGTTGCGGAGAGATCACCCTGGGGCGCAAGCATGTACATCGCGTTATCACCCCACGGTGCGAAAAACGGCGACGGGTCGCCGTACCCGCAGTCGGCACCCTGGAGCAGCTTTCCTGCCCTTGCCCATCGCCCGTGGGCAAGCAGGTCGTTCATCTTGTCCTCGATTCCGGAGACTTGCTTCGACACATCGAGAAGTTGCGCTTCATCGCCGACTGATCCATCGTCGGCCATCGCGCTCGTCGTCCCGGCCGCCGTGAGTGCTAGGAGGCAGCCGGCGAGAGCGAACGCTCGCATCAATATCCGGTTCAACGCCACACTCCTTCCGCAGTTACAAGAGAGCCGCTCGTGCAATACGAGCGCTATCTCAGGAAGCCGGATGACCGCCCGTCACTCATCCCCCTTTCGGGCGACGCACGATCGAAACCCTCGAGTGAGGGATGACGCTGCCACCGGTGCCTCGGCAGTTGCCGAGGCACGGCGCGCTTAGTGGCACGCCATTCCTTCGCGTAGCATCCCGCCGTGCGCGAGGTGCAGCCAGGCCTGTGGCAATGGGAGGCGCCGCACCCGGAGTGGCGGCCGCGACCAGGCTCGAATTGGCCGGAGCTGGTCTCGTCCTACGCGCTCGAAGAAGGGGACCGTCTGCTGTTGTTCGACCCGCTGGCCGTGCCGAGCGAGATCGAAGAGCTCGCCTCTCGCGAGACGGTGATCGTGCTGACCTGCCCGTGGCACAGGCGTGATGCCCTCAGCCTCGCGGAGCGACTCGGCGCGCCGATCTACGTCCCACCGCCTGACGAGGGCGACCCGGAGCCGGTCGAGGGGCACATATTTCGCGCCGGCGACCAGCTCCCGGTCGGTGTCGAGGCGTTCCCTGGGCGAGAGCCGAACGACCTTGTGCTGTGGATCGAGAGCCGCAGGGCGATCGTCGTCGGCGACACCGTCATCCTCGGCCCCGAGGGCCCCGAGTTCCCGTACGACGGCGAAGACGAGCAGCGGTTCGGCGCGACGCGCGAGCAGGTCCTCGAGAAGGTACGCCAGGTGCTCGAGCTGCCGGTCGAGCTCGTGCTCCCCACGCACGGGCCGCCGACGGACCGAACCGCCCTCGAGCGCGCGCTCTCCTAACGCCCGACTTGGCCGAGCGCGTCCTGACGCTTCGCGAGCCGAACCGCGAGTGACCGATTGGGCAAACCCGCCGCTCCGGAGTTAGATTCTCCTCGCGCGACGTCGATTCGAGGGGAGAGGCGCGATGCTCAGGCGGTGGATTGCCTCTGCGGTAGTGGCTTTCGCGCTACCGATCCCGCTGATCGGGCTGACGGGCGGTGGCTCGGACGCGTCCGCGCCGTCGGCCACCAGGGACGTGACCGAATTCCCGCTCCCGCGTCTCAACAGCCGCCCCTACTCGATCGTCGCGGGGCCTGACGGGAACATCTGGTTTACGGAATCCTGGCGTGACTCGATCGGCCGGATCACTCCGACCGGAGAGATCACCGAGTTCGATGTCCCGCTCGAGGACAGCGAGCCCTATGGGATCGCCGTCGGCGCGGACGGCAACATCTGGTTCACGGAGCGCCTCGCCAACCTGATCGGCAAGATCACTCCGTCGGGGACGATCACGGAGTACTTGCTCCTGACGCCGAACGCCCAGCCGTGGGACATCACCGCGCTGCCGGACGGAACGCTCTGGTTTACGGAGGAGAACGTCGACCAGGTCGGTGTCATCGACCAGAACGGCAACGTTGCCGAGTATCCAACCGGCATCGGGCAGTTCCCGACACACATCACCACCGGGCCCGACGGCAACGTCTGGTTCACGGAGGAACTCGGCAACAACATCGTGCGGCTCGACCCCGACGATCCTTACAACCAGACGGAGTTCCCGGTGCCCACCGAGGGCGCGCTGCCGTGGGACATCGCCCCGGGGCCTGACGGAAACCTCTGGTTCACCGAGCTCGCCGGCGGCAACGTGGGCAAGATCACGCCCGAGGGCACGATCACCGAGTATCCCGTACCGGTTCAGTTCGGAGGGATCGCCGGGATCGCGGCCGCCCCCGACGGTCGCTTGTGGTTCACCGAGAACGACTCGAGCAAGGTGGGCGCGATCACGGTCGACGGCGAGGTGGGGGAGACGTTCGACACCGGCTCGTACCCCTTCGGGATCACTGCCGGGCCCGACGGGAACATGTGGTACTGCGTCGGCTTCGGCAACGCGATTGGCCGCGTGAACCTGGCGCCGCCACCGCCGCCGCCGCCGCCACCGCCGCCGCCACCGCCACCGCCACCACCTCCGCCGCCACCACCTCCGCCTCCACCACCACCGCCACCTCCGCCTCCGCCTCCGCCACCGCCTCCGCCTCCGCCGCCGCCACCACCGCCACCGCCACCGCCGCCGCCTCCGCCCGTGCGCTGCCGCGTGCCGAACGTGATCGGCAACACGCTGGGCCGGGCAAGGCAGCGGATCCGCGCGAACAACTGCAC
>JBKPFD010000025.1:0-7730 GCA_046729155.1 Actinomycetota bacterium | reverse complement strand
TTCTGGCACATCCTGATCGGGATCGTGGCGGCCACGCTCGCGGGCGCGGTCTGGGCCGGGATCGCCGGCTTCCTGAAGGCGACCGTCGGGGCGCACGAGGTGATCACGACGATCATGCTGAACTGGATCGCGATCTTCGGAGGCCAGTACCTCTTCGAGCTCGGTGGGCCTTTGCAGGGACCGATCCCGTCGTTGCCGCGCTCGGACTCGATCGCCGAGTCCGCGAAGCTCTGGCTGATCTGGCCTGATTTCCTGGAGGCGCGGCGCGAGGTGCTGCACGCCGGCTTCCTCGTCGCGATCGCGGCGCTCGTCGTCTACTACATCATCCTGAACCGGACGACGCTCGGCTACGAGGTTCGCGCGGTCGGCTTCAACCCGGAGGCGGCCCGCTACAGCGGGATCCCGGTTCGGCGCAGCATCTTCCTCGCGATGGCGATCTCCGGCGCGTTCGCCGGCCTCGCCGGCGCGATCGACATGCTCGGCGTCAAGTACACGGTCGACACGAGCGACTTCGGCAGCCAGGTCGCCTTCACCGGGATCGCGGTCGCGCTGCTCGGCCGCAACAAGGCGATCGGCATCTTCTTCGCCGCGCTGCTGTTCGCGGGGCTCCAGACGGGGACGTCGACGAGGCAGCTCGATCCGAACGTGTTCGAGCCCGCGCTCGCGACCGACCTCGCGACGATGATCCAGGCGCTCGTCATCTTCTTCGTCGGCGCAGAGTTCCTCGTCGTCTATCTGTGGAGCCTCCGCCGCCGCATTCACGTCAGGCCGAGGCCTCGGGAGGAGCCCGCGACGTGATCGCCGAAGGGATCGCCCGCGTCCCGCGCTTCTCCCTCGACCGCGCGATCGCCGCCGCCGGCATCGGCCTCGGGTTGCTCGCCCTGTGGGTTGCGCTGCCGCCGTGGACGGTTCGGGATCTGGCCGTCCCGCTCGCGCTCGGCCTGCTGGCGATTTTCTGCGGCCTGGCCGTGCTCGCGAGGGGCGAGTGGCGGCTCGGCGCCTGGGCGCTCGTGGCCGCGGTCCTCGGCACAGGGGCCGGGCTCTGGGCTCAGGGAGTCGAGCGCGACACGCTCGAGGGGATCTTCACGGCCGGGCTGGTCGCTTCGACGCTGCGCTTCGCCACGCCGCTCGCCTTCGCCGCGATGGGAGGGATCTTCTCGGAGCGGTCGGGGGTCGTGAACATCGGCCTCGAAGGGATGATGCTCGTCGGCGCCTTCTTCGCGGTCTGGGGCTCGATCTGGAGCGGATCGTGGCTGGTGGGGCTGCTGATGGCGATGATCGCCGGCGGCCTGCTCGCGCTCATCCACGGCGTCTTCTGCATCCACTTGCAGTCGGACCAGATCGTCAGCGGCTTCGCCGTGAACTTCCTCGCGCTCGGGCTGACGGGCTATCTCTTCAGTGCGATCTACCCGGATGGGATTCCGACCGACGAGGTCTCGCGCGTCCCGAAGGTCACGCTCTCGTTCCTCGGAGACATCCCGTGGCTCGGCGACTTCCTCTCCGGCGTCTTCGGCGACCTGAGCTTTCTCGTGTGGCTGATGTTCCTGACGGTCGTCCTCTCCTACGTCGTGCTGTTCAAGACGCCGATCGGCCTGCGCATCCGCTCGGTGGGCGAGCATCCTCGTGCGGCCGATACCGTCGGGATCTCCGTCTACGGCGTCCGCTACGCGGCCGTGATCACGTCGGGCGTCCTGGCCGCGCTCGGCGGCGCGTATCTCTCGATCGGTTTCGTCGGCACGTTCTCGGAGAACATGACCGCCGGCCGCGGTTTCATCGCCCTGGCCGCGGTCATCTTCGGCAAGTGGCGGCCCGGGTGGGCCTTCGTGGCGACGATCCTCTTCGGGTTCGGCTTTGCGCTCTCGATCCCGCTGCAACGCGAGGCCGACGTGTCCGAGAACCTGATCTCGACCCTGCCGTACGTCCTGACGCTGGTCGCCGTCGCAGGCCTTATCGGCCGTTCAATCCCGCCTGCCGCAGTTGGTCGCCCGTACCGAAAGCAGTAACGGGGCGCGGCCGCGGCGGAACCACGCCGCCCGGTTCTCGCTCCTGTTCAGCCTGCTCGGCGTGCTCGCCTTGCCAGCCGCCGTCGCGGTGACGGAGTACCACGACGAGCTGCGTCTTCTGCACGCCGGCTTCGCGGTGCCGGTCGCGTTCGTCTTCTCCGCGCTCGGCGTCTGGTTCGCGCGCCGTGGGCGGCGCAACTACGAGCGCACGATCGGCCGGGTCGGCGGGCGCGGAATCGGCCGTGCCGGCCGGATTCTCGGCTGGATCGGGATCTACGTTTCGCTGCTCGGAGCGGCCTCTCTGGCGGTGTACGCGCTCGAGTTCTTCGTTTTGGATTGAGCGCCACTAGAATCGGCCCTTCGGGTGTTCGAGATCGGTAACAGCCTGCGCGAGGCACGGCTGCGGCAAGGCCTCGACTTCCCGCAGATCGAGCAGGCGACGAAGATCCGCGGGAAGTACCTGCGCGCCCTCGAGGACGAGCAGTTCGACGTCCTCCCGGCGCCGACCTACGTCAAGGGGTTCCTGCGCTCGTACGCCGAGTTCCTCGGGCTCGACGGCCAGCTCTATGTCGACGAGTTCAACTCGCGCTACGTACGCGGCGAGGTCGAGGACGAGCCGCCGCTCCGCGCTCGCGCGGGACCGTCGTTTCGCCGGCGGCCGGCCCCGATGGAGAAGAACGCGTTCCTGCTAGCGATCGGCGCCATCGCCGCCCTGACCGCCTTGGTCTTCGTGGCATGGAAGTTCGGCGCCGACGACGTGCCGAACGTACCGCTGCCCGATACCACCGTGCAGAGCAAGGCGGCGAAGCGGCCGGCTGTGAAGACGGCGCGTGTCGGCTTGAAGGCGGTGAACGGGAACGTCTGGCTGCAGGTACGTCGGGGCTCCTCCGCGGGCAGGCTCATCGAGGCGGCCACCGTCGAGAAGGGCCAGTCGCGCCTGTACGTCGCGCCGCGACTCTGGATCGCGGTGCGCGCGCCTGCGAACCTCCGGCTGCGGCTGAACGGCAGGAACGTCGAGGTGCCGGGTCGCGGCTCCGGGGCCGTTCGGCGGCTGATCGTCACCGCACGCGGCGTGACGCTCGCTCCCTCGGCCGCTTGACGCGCCCCCGCGCGGCGATCGTCGTCACGGGCAGCGAGCTGACGCGCGGTGGGCGGCAGGACGCGAACGGCCCGTTTCTCGCACGGGAGCTCGCAGAGCGGGGGCTCGAGCCGGAGCGCATCGTCGTCGTCGGCGACCGGCCGGCAGAGCTGGAGACGGCGCTGGCCGAGGGCTTGGGCTCAGACCTTCTCGTCACCTCCGGCGGTCTCGGGCCGACGCACGACGACCGCACCGTCGAGGTGCTCGCGAAGGTCGCGGGTCGGGCCGTGGTCGTCGACGAGGAGCTCGAGGATCGCATCGAGGCGTTCTCGCGCGAGCTCGCAGCCCGCTACCGGCGCCCGTATGCCGAGTTCGAGGAGGGCGTGCGCAAGCAAGCCTCGCTGCCGGAGGGCGCTCAGGTGCTCGGGCTGGCCGGCACCGCGCCGGGGATGGTGCTCGAAGTGGACGCGTGCGTTGCAGTCGTCCTGCCGGGGCCGCCGGGTGAGCTGCGGCGGTTGTGGGAGCGCGCCGTCGAGTCGGAGCCGGTGCGCGACGTCTTCTCGCGCGCGCAGGCACCGGAGCGGCGGCTGCTGCGGTTCTACGGCGTGAGCGAGTCGGCCGTGGCCCGGGCACTCGTGGAAGCGGGCGGCGAGCCCGAAGGCGTCGAGGCGACGGTCTGCGCGCACGGCGGTGAGATCGAGCTGCTGTTGCAGGGGGCGGGGGAGGGGCTCGCCGACGCGCTGCGGGCTTCACTGGCGCCCTACCTCTTCGCCGAGGACGGGCGACCGGTCGAGGAGCTCGTCCTGGAGACGGCCCGCGCGGCGGGCCTCACCGTCGGAACGGCCGAGTCCTGCACGGGAGGGCTCGTCGCCGCGCAGCTGACGAGGATCCCGGGGTCGAGCGACGTCTTCCGCGGCGGGATCGTCGCCTACGAGAACGACGTCAAACTCGCGCAGCTCGGCGTGCCCGACGAGACTCTCGCGGCCCACGGCGCCGTCTCGGCCGAGACCGCGGCGGCGATGGCGGCCGGCGCGCGGGTGACGCTCGGCGTGGACGTGGCCGTTTCGGTCACGGGCATCGCTGGGCCCGCCGGCGGGACCCCCGAGAAGCCCGTCGGCCTCGTGTTCCTGCACGCCGAGGGGCCGGGCGGATCGGACGCGCTCGAGCTCCAATTCCACGGCGGCCGCGAACAGATCCGGCGTCGCGCGACCGTCGCGGCGCTCCATCTCCTGCGGCGCCTTCTGACACGGAATCGTGACGAAGGCGCATGAGCTCGGCCGGTAAGGTCGGAGACCGTGAGCGCCTGCGCCTGTTCGTCGCCTTCCGTCTGCCCGAGGACGCGGTCAGCGGCCTCGTGGACTGGCAGCGGGACGAGCTGCGCGCGCGCGAGGACGTGCGGGTCGTCCCCAGGGAAAACCTGCATGCGACGGTCGCGTTCCTGGGCTCACGGCCCGCCGAGGAGCTCGAGCCCATCACCGAGGCTTTGCGTGAAGCTGTCCGGGACGGAGAGCGTCCCGTGCTGAGCCTGAAGCGCTATCGCGAAACCCGCTCCGTCGGCATGCTTGTTTTCGATGATGAGGAAGGGAGAGCCACGCGGATCGCGGAGGGCGTTCACGATCGACTCGAGCGTCTCGGCGTCTATGAACGGGAGAAGCGTCCGTGGCTGCCGCACGTCACTGTTGTGCGCTTTCGAAAGCCACCTCGACTCTCGCCGCGGCTCCCTGATTTCGAGCCCTTCGCGTTGTCCGATGCCGCTGTTTACATATCCCGCCTGCGGCCAGGCGGCGCGCAGTACGAAGTCCTGGAATCGGTTGCACTAGGAGGTTGATGGGAGTGGATCGCGAGCAGGCCCTCGACACCGCGCTCGGGCAGATCGAGCGCCAGTTCGGCAAGGGCTCGGTCATGCGCATGAACGATCACGCGCAGGTCGCGACCGGCGCCGTCTCCAGCGGCTCGCTCGCGCTCGACCTCGCGCTGGGCGTCGGCGGGCTGCCGCGCGGTCGCATCGTCGAGATCTTCGGCCCGGAGTCGTCGGGGAAGACGACGCTCGTCTACCACGTGATCGCCGAGGCACAGCGGCGCGGCGGCATCTGCGCCTTCATCGACGCCGAGCACTCGATGGACCCGCAGTACGCACGCCGCATCGGCGTGAACATCGACGAGCTGCTCGTCTCGCAGCCGGACCACGGCGAGCAGGCGCTCGAGATCGCCGAGCTGCTCATCCGCTCGGGAGCACTCGACGTCGTCGCCGTCGACTCGGTCGCCGCGCTGACGCCGAAGGCCGAGATCGAGGGTGAGATGGGGGACAGTCACGTCGGCCTGCAGGCACGACTCATGAGCCAGGCCCTGCGCAAGCTCGCCGGCACGCTCAACCGCACCGAGACGATCGCGATCTTCACGAACCAGCTCCGCGAGAAGATTGGCGTCATGTTCGGCTCGCCGGAGACGACGCCCGGCGGGCGCGCGCTGAAGTTCTACTCGTCCATCCGTCTCGACATCCGCCGCATCGAGACGCTCAAGGAGGGCGTCGAGGCGATCGGCAACCGCGTGCGCGTCAAGGTCGTCAAGAACAAGGTCGCGCCGCCGTTCAAGCAAGCCGAGTTCGACATCATCTACGGGTCGGGCATCCCGTGGGAGGGCACGGTCCTGGACGCGGCGATCGAGCGCAAGGTCGTCCAGAAGTCGGGGTCGCACTTCAGCTTCGACGAGGAGCGGCTCGGACAGGGGCGGCAAAACGCGGCCGCCTTCCTGCGCGAGCATCCCGACGTCGCGGACAAGATCCTGCAGCGCATTCAGACGCAGCTCGGCACCGACCAGGTCGTCTCGGCCCGGCTGTTGCCGGCACAGGCCGAGGGCCAGGAGGCGAGCCCTGAGCCCGAAGAGGTCAGCGCCAAGGCCTGAGCCGCCGCGGGGCTGTGCTCCGACGGTCACGGCCCTGCGGGCCGCGCCCCGCGGGCGGGTGAAGGTGGAGGTCGACGGCGCGCCGTGGCGCACGCTCCCGGTCGAGGTGCTGCTCGCCGCGGGACTTCACGTCGGCCTCGACCTCGATCGCTCGCGCCTTCGGCTGCTGCGCCGGGAGCTGCGGTCGCGCGAGGCTCTCAGGAAGGCAGCCCGCCTGGTTGCGCGGCGGGATCTGTCCGAGCAGCGGCTCCACGACGAGCTGGCGCGGCGCCGAGTCGCTCCGGGCGACCGGCGCGAGACCGTCGCGAGGCTGGTCGACGCGGGCGCCGTCGACGACGAGCGTCTCGCGCGCCGCCGGGCGGAGCTGCTCGCGGCCCGGGGATCGGGCGATGCGTTGATCCGCGCCGACCTCGAGGCGCGCGGGGTCGATGCCGAGCTGGTCGCAGCGGCGGTCGAGTTACTCGAGCCGGAGGTCGTACGGGCCCGAAGAGTGGTCGCGAGCCGCGGTCCAGGCCCGCAGACCGCGCGTTACCTCACGCGGCGAGGGTTCGGCGAGGACGCCGTCGAGTCGGCGCTCGGCGGGTTCGTTGCAGAAGGCGGGTGATCGGCGGTAGGATGTGAGTGTTCATCTGACATTTTTGCCTGCACCAAGCGCATTTTCCGAATCCGTTCCGCAAGCATCCGACTGAGACGAGACCAGATGGCGACAGCAAGGAGAGCTTTCCGAGCAGGGCACTGACCGGGTTCGCGTAGCCATGCTCGCGGCGGCCTGACGTGGCCGCCGGCCGATTCGGAGGTGACGCCGGGCGCCGGCGAAGGTGCCGGGTGAGCCCCGCCCGATCGCGGGTGGGACAACCAAACCCGGGAGCGCCATGCTCGTCGTCGCAGCACTCGTCATCGGCATCGTCCTCGCGGCAGCGGTGGCCGTGATCGCCCTGCGGCTGATCGGAGCCTCTCGCCTCGGAGCTGCGCACCGGGAGAGGGAGCAGCTCCTCTCGGGAGCGAATCGGGAGGCCGAGACGATCCGTCGCGAGGCCGCCGTCGAAGCGCGCGAAGAGGTCTCCCGGCTGCGCGCCGACGTGGAGCGCGACCTGCGCGAGCAGCGCGCCCGGATCACCAAGATCGAAGAGCGCGCGCTGAAGCGAGAGGACGAGGCTCAGGAGCGCCTGAAGGAGCTCGGGCGGCGGGAGCAGGGCCTGAACGACCGCGAGACGCACGTGAGACAGCTCCAGGAGGAGCTCAAGGAGGCGAAGGACCGGCAGGTCACCGAGCTCGAGCGCGTCGCAAACCTGACCGTCGCCGAGGCCAGGGCCGCACTCATGGAGCGGTCGGAGGAGCTGATCAAGCACGAGCTCGCCCGGCGCGTGCGCCAGCTCGAGGAGGAGGCGCAGGCGGACGCGAAGCGGCGGGCGCGGAACCTCGTCGCGGACGCGCTACAACGAGTGGCCGCGAGCCACGCGGCCGAGACGACGTCGTCGCTGATCGAGCTCCCCTCGGACGACATGAAGGGGCGCATCATCGGCCGCGAAGGCCGCAACATCCGCGCGCTCGAGCACCTGACGGGCGTGGACGTCATCGTCGACGACACGCCGCAGGCGGTGGTCCTGTCGTCGTTCGATCCGATCCGGCGCGAGATCGCGAAGATGACGCTCACGAAGCTGATCGAGGACGGCCGCATCCACCCGGCGCGGATCGAGGAGATGTACTACCTCTCCAAGGCCGAGATCGACGACCACATCCGCGAGGCG
>JBKPFD010000024.1:0-3863 GCA_046729155.1 Actinomycetota bacterium | reverse complement strand
ACGTGAGCGCGTCCAGGGAAACGACCTCGTAGGGGGTCGCCTGCAGGATGTGGCGCACGAAGTTCGAGGGAATGAACCCCGCGCCGCCGGTGACGAGAACGCGCTTTGCCCGCGGCACGGTCGCGAACCCTACCTAGAGCTCCTTGTCGATCGTGTAGAGCGGCCGGCCCTCGACCTCGCGCTGGATGCGGCCCAGGTACTCCCCGATCAGGGCGAGGATGAAGCCCTGCATGCCGAGGACGAAGATGACGCCGACGCCGCCGAAGAGCGGGCCGGGAAAGTCGTCGTTGCTGATCCAGTAGCCGACGCCGTAGACGCCGAGCACGAACGCGGCCGTCGTGCAGAGAACGCCGAGCGCAACGCCGATCCACTGGATCGGCTGCGGCCAGAACCCGGCGAGCACATGCAGGGCGAGGCGGGTCAGGCGGAGCGGCGAGTACCGGGAACGGCCGGCCCGAGCCGCGTGGGCGACCGGCACCTCGACGACGCTCGCCCCGCCGGAGAGGACGAGCGCCTTCGTGAACTTCTGCTTCCCGATCGCGCCCAACATCGGCTCGACCGCGCTGCGCCGGTAGGCGTTGAACGCGCAGCCGAAATCCGAGATGTCGACGCCCGTGAAGCGGCGCAGCATGCCGTTGATCACGCGCGACGGGATCGTCCTGCCCCAGGAGTCCCGGCGCGCTGTGCGCGTCCCGCTCGCCACGTCCGAGCCCGACTGCACCGCCTCGACGAGCCGCGGGATGTCCTCGGGCGCGTTCTGGAGATCGCCGTCCATCGTCACGAGCACGTCGCCGCGGCCTCGCGCCAGCCCCGCGTGCATCGCCGAGTGCTGGCCGAAGTTGCGCTTGAAGCGGACCACCCGCACGCGGTCGTCGGCGGCATGGAGACGCTCGAGCTCCGCGAACGTCGCGTCGGTCGAGCCGTCGTCCACGAAGATGAGCTCGAACGACTGGCCGGTCGGCTCGAGGGCGGCGATCGCGCGCTCGTACAGCTCCCGGATCGACCCCGCCTCGTTGTAGAGGGTGATCACGATCGAGATCGAAATCCGCGGCTCGGAGACGTCCTCCGGGACCGCGCTCGGCAGCGCTCGACGCTCGGTTGCGGACACCGCGGCGAAGCCTAGCGCCGAAAAGCTCCTGCTAGTTGGGCGGATTGCACGTAAGATGTGGCCGATGCCCGATCTCGCCGCCCGGGTAGAGGAGCTCCGCGCCGACCGCGCGCACGGCGCAAGCTGGATGGCTCGGCGCACGGTGGAAGCGCTGCTCGCCGTCGCGGAGGAGCCGGTCAACAGCTGCGAAACGCTCCTCGATCGGCTCGTCGACTCGGCCCGTCAGCTCGCGGAGAGCCGTCCGCGGATGGGCGCGATCGCCGGCGCCGCCGGCCGCGTGCTCGCGGCCGCCAACGGCTGGCGCCACCTCGACGTCGACGAGCTCCGCCGCCTGATCCGCGAAGAAGGCGCCGGGATCCTCGACAGCCGCATCAGAGCGGCGGCGTCGATCGCGATTCAGCTCAACGAGCGCGTGAGCAATGCCGTCGTCGTCACGCACTCCGCGTCGGCGACCGTCCGCGAGGCGCTGGTGCACCACTCGCCGGCGAAGGTCATCTGCACCGTTTCGGAGCCGATCGGCGAAGGGCGTGCGTTCGCGGACGACCTGCGCAGCGAAGGGCTGGACGTCGATTTGATCGACGACGAGCACGCGCCGGATGCGATCGCCGACGCCTCGCTGCTTCTCGTCGGCGCCGACACGGTCTTCCGCTGCGGGACGCTCTGCAACAAGGTCGGGACGACTGCCCTCGCGTACGCGGCTGCCCAGCACGGCGTTCCGACGGTCGTCGCGTGCGAGATCGTCAAGCTCGCGCCGATCGAGGCCTCCGACGCGCCCGAGCCGGGGCCTGCCGAGCGCGACCTCTTCGAGCTGACGCCGCCCGAGCTAATAACGGAGATCGTCACCGAGGAGGGCGTGTTCCGACCCGAGGAGATCGCCGCACTCGTCGATCGCACGCCGTTCCTGATCGAGGGCTACTCGCTCCTCTACGCCGCGACGACTGCCTGATCCGTGCGCATAGCGGGCGTCGTCCTCGCGACAGCGCTGCTCGCGGTCGGCTGTGCGCGGCTCGAGCCGTCCGAGTCGGCGAAGCGGGCGGCGACGGCGCGCTCGGTGCTCGTCATCGAGGTCTCGCCGGGGGCCGGGCCGACGCGCGTCTGGACGCTCAGCTGCACGCCTCCGAGCGGCACGTTGCCGGGGAGAGCACGAGCCTGCGCCCGGCTCGCCAAGCTGCGCGACCCCTTCGCCCCGACGCCGAAGAACGTCGCGTGCTCGGAGGTCTACGGCGGGCCGCAGGTCGCACAGATTCGCGGGACGTTACGCGCCCGCCGGGTTCGGGCAGCCTTCAACCGCACGAACGGCTGCGAGATCGCGCGCTGGAACCGCGTCTCGTTCCTGTTTCCTACGCGCTGAGGTGACACTCCGAGTCACGCACTGCCCGGTCAACCTGGCCGGCGTCGGCTGGACGAACGTGCAGGCGCTGCGCCGCCGCGGTGTGGACGCGCGTCTCGTCGTCTTCAACACGCAGCCCTTCCGTCCCGACCAGGCCGACTGGAATTTGGACCGGCCGCGCTCGGGCTTCGTTCGCCAGCAGGCCGTGCAGTGGAAAGCGCTCGCCCGGCTGCTGCCGCAGACGGACATCTTCCATTTCTACTTCGGGCTGACGCTCGTCCCGAAGAAGCTGCAGTTCCCGATCCTCAAAGCGACGCGCCGCAAGTCGCTCTTCCACTTCCTCGGCGCGGACATCCGCGAGCGCCCCAAGGAGCAGCTCATGTACGGCCTGAAGGCCGACGCGCGCGTGGTCGGCTCGTTCGCCGCGCTGCGCTTCATCCCCTTCGACGCCGAGGTGCTGCCCCCGGGGATCGAGCTCGACCGCTACGAGCCGATGCCGCCCGTCGAGCGCGAGCGCGTCCGCATCGTGCACGCGCCCTCCAATCTCGAGAAGAAGGGCACCCAGTACGTGATCGAGGCCTGCGAGCAGCTGCCCGTCGACCTCGACGTCGTGCACGGCGTGCGCAACGAGGAGGCGCTCGAGCGCTACAAGCAGGCGGACATCGTCGTCGACCAGGTGCTCCGCGACTGGCACGGCGTGCTCTCGATCGAGGGCATGGCGCTGGGGAAGCCGGTCGTCACGTCGCTGGACGAGGACGCCGTCCGCCAGACCGAGGAGCACTTCGGCCTGAAGGTGCCGATCGTGCGGGCGACGAAGGACGACCTCGTCGAGCAGCTGCGGCCGCTCGTCGAGTCGTTCGACGAGCGCAAGCGCCTCGGGGCCGCGGGGCGCGCCTACGTCGAGGAGGTGCACGACGTCGAGCGGATGACCGACCGCCTGCTCGACATCTACGCTCGGCTCTAGTGCCCATTCCAGTGATGCTGTTGAGACTCTGGGTCGCGAGCACCAAGCCAGAGGCCGCACTCGCCCGCGGCCAAGGCTGGCAGCCTTGGCAAGGGCGAGGGTGGGCTCTGGCGCCGCGTGATCGCGGGCCAGAGGCCGACGTGCATTGCTGGAAGGGGCACTAAGTTGCCTTTAGCCCAACAGATCAAGCGGCTCGTCCGCCACTCGGCGATCTACGGCGTCGGCGGGCTCATCCAGCGGCTGCTCGCAGTGCTGCTGCTGCCGCTCTACCTGCACTACCTCTCGCCGAGCGACTACGGGACGATCGAGACGCTCGTCGCGCTGACGACGATCACGTTCACGCTGCTGCGCGCCGGGATCCAGAACGCGTTCTTCCGGTTCTACTTCGACTCCGACGATCCGGGCTACCGGCGGCGCCTCGTGCGCACGTCGTTCTGGTCGACGATGACGGCTGCGACGGC
>JBKPFD010000023.1:0-4348 GCA_046729155.1 Actinomycetota bacterium | reverse complement strand
CTGGACGATCTGGGCCGGCCTCGGGATGTTCGTGGTCGGTCTGCTGATGACCGCCGGGGCCGTGATCGTGATCCTGCTCATCGGCCGGCATTCGAGTCGGCACCGGACTGACTGAAGAAGAAGCCCGCACTGGCGCTCCGCCGGGGTCGCCGGGCTTCTCAGGGGACGGTCCGGCCTCGTCCATCTGAGCCAGCGTCGTTAGTCGAACGGTGGCTGATAGAGAAGGGCCGCCAACTGGCTGCGACGACAGCTTTCACAGCTGGCGCAGCGCGGGCGAGGTCGCTCGGCGTCGGCTCCCACCCGCCGGGCGCCACGGACGCGGCGCTCGCGGCCGTCCAGGCCGAAAGCGAGGTGTGGCTGAGCGGCACGACCTGGGACGGTCGCAAGGCGATCCGCGTCTCCGTCTCGAACTGGCAGACGGGCGACGAAGAGACGGACCTCGCGGTCGATGCCTTTCGCCGCGCGATCCGCGCGTCGCTACCGGTCAGAGCGCGCTAGGGCGTCCGGCATCGCGTCGCTGCTCGGGACCTTTGCGGGCAGGGCGCTCACTCCCGGAAGGCGGCGAAGGCCCCGTTCGAGCGAGTCGGTGTTTGCCAGGCGCTGTGCGTAGATCGCGCAACCGACGTTGAGCACGCTGACATAGGTCGGCTCGTGGTCGTTTCGCCAGACGAAGCGCTCGATTCGAGATCCGAAAACGTCCTCGGGGTAGAGGTCGCAGTGGATGTCGCCTTCGGAAGAGATGACGGCCTCCTGCCGTTCGTAAGGGACGGCAGTGTTCGAGAGCGCGGCGAGTGCGCCCGGAGCGCAGTTGTCGTCGCGGTAGAGCTGGATTCCTCGACCGGCGAGCGCGCGTTTCAAGGCGGCCTCGTTGACCGGAGCGGCGATGCCGGCGCGGCACGGCTTGCTTTGGCTGGTCGTGCGGCTCGACCCATCGCCGTCCGAGGGCGTACAGCCAGACGCAATCAGAGCGATAGCGAGAAACGCCGCGCGACACATCCCTCGTCGCCGCTGCCTAGTCGTACCGCGAGAAGCGGACGACATCAGCCTCGAAGCCGAGGCTTTCCCAGGGCTCACGGTCAGGATGCGCAGCGTCCTCGGTGTGGAAGATCACACCGGCGCCTCGCGCAGACAGCCACTCGACGGCTGTCTCAGCCAGTCGCCGCTCGAGGTCGCTTCCAGGCGCCCAGAGCTCGTGGATCTCTCCGGCGACGCCGGGCAGTGCACGGCCACGGCCGATCGACGCGGTCACGAAGCCGACGAGCTTACCGTCCTCCTCCGCAACGAAGGTGGCCTCGTCGTCATGGACGGCACCGAGCCGGAACTGCGTCTCGAGATTCCCGAGACCCTGGTCGGAGATGCCGATCCTGTCCTCCGGATAGCGCTCCGCGAGCGCCGCCACGGCCGCGCGGTACAGCTCCCGGACGGCGGGTGCCTCATCCGTGACGATGCGCCTGATCTCCGTCACATTTAGATCTAGTCGACGCCGAACGTGACCGAGACGACGGCAATCACGTCCTTCTCCTTCGTGGACGTGTCGTTGATGCCGTAATCGCTGATGTCGGTGGAGTTCCGGGGCACGATCTGGTAGACGCCGAGGGAGGCGCTGCGGACTCCGCCGAGATCGCCGCCGACGCCGTCGACGATCGTCTTCGCGCGCTCACTGGCGTTCTTCGTCGCCGCCTCCAGCGCCTTCAGCCGCGCCTCGTCCAGCTCCGTCGAGGCGTACGCAATCCGGCCGACGGTCAGTGTCAGCCCCTGCTCGAGCAGGTCGCTCACCATGCCGGCTGCCGCCTCGAGCTTGTCGGCCTCACGGGTCGTGATCTGGAAGCTCTGGGCAAGCGCGTACTCGCGCACGAGCCGCTTGCGTGCGACCTGTCGCTGGACTTGCTGGATCGTGATTGGCGGCAGCGTCACATCGGCGTCGTCGATCCCGCCCTCCCGTAGGAAGGCGCGCACCGTCCGCACCTCTCGGCGGAGCCGGCGAGAAGCGGCCGCCCCGCTGGCGTCCTGCGCTGTCACCGTCAACCGCCAGCTCGCCTGATTCGCGGTGATGGGCTCGCGCGCGGAGCCGGTGACGGTGAGCGTGTCGCGCCGCTTCTTCACGTCGCGCACCGCGTCGGCGATGAACTTGCCGCCGACGACGACGGCGATCGCGAGCGCGATGAGCCCGATCATCAGCTCCGGGATCGAGCGATCCTGCCAGAACGACGAGCGCGCCACGGAGCGATGCTACTGCCGTTAGGGCAGAGGAATGAGCCTTCGTACCTCGCCTCTGCGGTGCGCGAGGGCTTTCCGTCGGAGGTCAGCGCATGACGAGTGTCTGCGGGAGCGTGTAGTGGCCGTCGTAGATGTTCCGCTCGTACAGAGAGAAGAACCCGGCCGCGAAGAGCCGCTCGCCCTTCGACATTAGCGGCGAGCGAACAGTCGCGATGCTCGTCAGCTGCCCGGTCGCGCCGGGGGTCGGGCTCGCCACGATGTTCCAGGTCGACCCGTCCCACTGCATCGTCAGCGTGCGGTCCTGGTGGACGTTCGTCTGCTCGTTCTCGTATCTCCCCACGGCCCAGACGTTGTTGCTCGACACCGCCGCGACGCTGCGCAGCTCGTTCGTGGCGTCGGCTGTATTACGTGGGTTCGGGCTTGGCACCTCGCTCCACTTCGAGCCGTTCCAGTGCAGCGTGAACGTCGATTCGCGAGCCCCGAAGCCGGTCTTCGAGCCGACCGCCCACGCGTCGGTCGGCGAGATCGCCGCGACCGAATCGAGGCTGCTGCCCGTCCCCGGCTGCGGGCTCGAAACGGTCGTCCAGCTCGTCCCGTCGAAGTGCTCGACCAGGTTCCCGTGGTCCGTCCCGCCCACGGCCCAGACGTCGTTCGGACCGGTCGCGCTGACTGAGCTCAGATAGGCGGAGGAGCTTCCTCCTGCCGAGACCTCCGTCCACGCCGTTCCGTCGTAATGCTCGACGAGTGTCTCGATCCCGTAGTCCGAGCCTTGATACCCGACGGCCCACACATTCGACGGCGAGATCGCGGTCACGCCGTACAGCGCGGCCGTCGAGTCGAAGCCGTCACCGTGGCGTGGGTTCCCGACGAGGCTCCACGTGCTCCCGTCCCAGTGCTCGATGAGGGCGTTCGCCGAGTAGCACTCGCTGCCGACCGCCCAAACATCCTTGGGGGAAACAGCAGCGACCGAGCTCAGGGCGTTGCCGGACCAGAGAATGTCTCCGTCCTGGCACTCCGGCCAGGGGTTCGGAGTCGGGACGGCGGTCCAGGTCGCGCCGTTCCAGTGCATTGCGAGAGTGTCGTTGCTCGTCGTGGTGGCCTGGACTCCGACAGCCCATGCGTCGGACTCCGTTCTGGCCGAGATCCCCCAGACGATGTTTCCGTAGTAGCCCGGATTCGGCGTCTGCGCGACCGACCAGAGATGCGATGCGGGGTCGGTTACGCGGCCGGCGGTGGGGCTTGCGGCGACGAGAACCCCGGCAGCGAAGACCGCGATCAACCACCAGGCCCGGGCGACGCGAAAGGTCTTCATGCGCCTGACCTCCCCTATTGGGTTCCGCTCGGGAGTACGCGGCGAAGATGCGATCGGATTTTAAGGTGCCCCCAACCTCCGAGGCGCGGAAGCGCCCGGCAGAGAATGGAGGTCTGAATCCCCTGCTAAGTCGGCGGTTTCAATCAGAATGCGTTCGCGGCCGACTTCCACTCCCGGAGGCGCTGCGCGATGAGCTGGGCGCGCTCCTCCTCGCTCCCGCCGTCCAGCACCTGGAGGTCTGAGGGGTCGGCCCGGAGGTAGACGCCGGCGGTTCGGGCATTCAGCCCGGGGTCGCGATCCGACCGTGTCGTCCAGTACCCGGTGGCTCGGTCGGCGGTCTCCACCCTGATCTCGCCGGTGCCCTCGAGCTGCGGAGCATTCGCGTGCCGAGGACGCTCGCCCCTCCAGAAGTAGAAGATGCCGGCCGGATCCCTGCGCTCCTTCGCAGCCTCGCTCCAGTAGCGGGCCGAAAGGGTGCCGTCCTCCTGCCAGGCCCGGCCGCTCACGGTCAGGCCACCGTCGCGCTCCCGCGAGATGCTCAGGAGGCTCACCGCCGAGGGTTCTTCCTCGCTCCGCATGGTGAGCGAGAGCTGCCACCACAGCCCCTCGACCAGCCCACGGCGACCCTCGGTCTCGATCGCCTTGCGGAGCTTCTGGTTGATCGCGCGAACCTCCGCGGGGCTGGTGGCCGGGTCGTAGCGGACGGAGGTCAGCCCGAGCAGGTCGCTCGGCAGCTTCGAACCGTTCGCGTGGAGGATGAACGTGCGCCGCATGCCGAGCGCGCCGCCGAACAGCCCGGCCTCGAACACCACGTTGTCG
>JBKPFD010000022.1:0-3485 GCA_046729155.1 Actinomycetota bacterium | reverse complement strand
CCGGCCCGGACGAGGGTGCCGCCGTTGCGCGCTCGCAGCGGAAACACATGGCCCGGCTGGATGACGTCGCCGGGGCCCTTCGTGGGGTCGATCGCGACCTGGATCGTGTGCGAGCGATCCTGCGCCGAGATTCCGGTGGTGACCCCCTCGCGGGCTTCGATCGAGACCGTGAACGCGGTCTGCAGCGGCGTCTCGTTGTTCTCGGCCATCTGGCGGAGGCCGAGGTCGTCGCAGCGCTGCTCGGTGAGGCAGAGGCAGATGAGACCGCGGGCATACATCGCCATGAAGTTGATCGCCTCGGGCGTGGCGAACTGGGCTGCGATCGTGAGGTCGCCCTCGTTTTCGCGGTCGGCGGCGTCGACGACGATCACGAACTTGCCCTGGCGGATGTCCTCGATGGCGTCTTCGATCGCCGCGAACGGCGTCGTCTTCTCGGGCGACGTCTGGATCATGCGCCCGAGATCGTACCGGGGTGGACGAGTTTCTCCACGTACTTGGCGAGGATGTCGACCTCGATGTTGAGCGCGTCGCCCGGCTGTGCGCGCCCGAGCGTGGTCTGCTCGAGCGTGTGCGGGACGAGCGCGACCTCGAAGGCGCCGCCGCGAAGGGCGGCGATCGTGAGGGAGACGCCGCCGACGGCGACTGAGCCTTTCTCGACGCAGTAGCGCAGGAGCTCGGGAGGCGCGGAGATGAGCATCCGCGCGCCCTCCTCCTCGGGCTCGACCGATTCGACGCGTCCGACGCCGTCGACGTGGCCCTGGACGTAGTGGCCGCCGAGCGGCTCGCCCGCACGGGTCGCGGTCTCGAGGTTGACCTCGTGGCCTTGGGAGAGAGCACCGAGCGTCGTGCGGCTGATTGTCTCCGGAACGGCGGTGACCGCGAAGTGCCCGTCTGAGACCTCCGTCGCCGTCAGGCAGCAGCCGTCGACCGAGACGGAGTCGCCGACGGACAGAGCAGACGCCGTGGCCGGAGCGTCGATCCGGAGGCGCCGAGCGCCGTCGGCGCCGTCGACCTCAGCCACCCTTCCCTGCTCTCGAACGATCCCGGTGAACATGGTTGAAGGCTACAACGGCCCTGCACATTCACACTTTTGGCGCAGTCAAGTCACCCACGTGCGCGAGTTTCCCAGCTACGCTCAAGGTGGGGGTGCGGGGGCGTGTACCCAAGAAAAGGGGTCCTGTGAGCTCGCGAGAGAGGTTGGGCTACTCGCCCAGAGCCAGGGCTTCGAGCGTCTCGCGGGCGATCATCTCCAGCTCCCCGCGCTCGCCCGGCTCGGCGCCCTCGAGACGCTCCGAGAGCTCTCCCAGCGCCGCGAGCTGACCCGGGCCGAGCCCGTCCGATCCCGTCTCCTCGATTCCGCGCTGCAGGTCGGCGTTGCCGATGTGCCGCCCGAGCCAACGCGAGATGAACGTGATCAGCCTGTCTTCGGTGCGTGTGTCAGGGCTCGTGGACATAGGCCGTTAACCGGACATCCTGACCGACTTGCCGGGCGCTCAAACGTGTTAGCGTCACCGGCCCCGGCAGCGCGGCGGCAAGGCCCGGCCCCGTGCCGCTCAGCTTCGGCGCCACGAATAGCAGCACCTTGTCGACGAGATCGGCCCGGAAGAAGGCGCCGGCCAGAGTCGCGCCGCCCTCGAGCAGGAGCGACTGCACACCCTCGTCGCCGAGACGGGCAAGCTCCGTTTCCAAGTCTCCACCGAGGTGCTCGAGCTCCGACCCCGCGGGTAGCGGGCCCTTGCCGAACGCAAGCCGCCGCGGCTGGCGCGGAGCCTCGACGTCACGCGCATCGAGTCGTGGCGCATCCGCCCGAACCGTCCCCATACCGACGGCGACCGCGTCCGACTCCGCGCGGAGCTCGTGGACGAGCCGCCGGCTCTCCTCGCCGGAGACCCAGCGCTCTCCCGGAATCGTCATGCGCCCGTCGAGCGTCACCGCCGCCTTGTAGGTGACGAACGGCCGCCCGAGCCGCGCCCACGTGAGCCACGCCTCGTTCTGGGCCCGCGCCTCCCAGAGGTCGACGAGCTCGACGTCGATCCCAGCCTCGCGCAGGCGCGCGATGCCCTCACGGGTCGGATCTTTCGCGCCGACCACGACCTTCGCAACGCCGGCTCCGATCACAGCCTCCACACACGGAGGCTGCGACCCGTGGTGATCGCAGGGCTCGAGCGTCACGTAGAGCGTCGCCCCCCGGGCCGCCTCTCCGGCAGCCTCGAGCGCGACAACCTCCGCATGCGGTCCGCCCTTCCGCTCATGCCAGCCCTCGCCGACGACCTCGCCTTCGCGGACGACGACCGCGCCGACAACGGGGTTCGGGTGCGTCGTCCCCCGCCCTCGCTCGGCGAGCTCGAGCGCCCGCTCGAGCATCACCCGAGGACGGCGAGGCGACGGTACGCCTCGGCGATGTCTTCCTGGCCGAACACGCTCGAGCCGGCGACGAGCAGGTTCGCGCCCGCCTCGACGAGCTGCGGCACGTTGTCCGGCCCCACTCCCCCGTCCACCTGGATGTGGACGCCGTCGGGCAGGAGCTCCCGCAGCCGCCGCACGCGCGGGATCGACTCGGGCATGAACGGCTGCCCCGAGTAGCCCGGATGGATGCTCATGCACAGGACGAGGTCGACGAGCCCGCCGGCCGCCTCGGCGACGGCCTCCGGCTCGGTCTCGGGATTGAAGGCGAGGCCCGCGCCGAGCCCCAGGTCGCGCGCCTGCGCGATCACGCCCGGCAGGTCGTCGCAGACTTCGTAGTGCACGGTGACGCTGTCGCCGCCCGCCTTGGCGATCGCGCGAAAGTGCTTCTCGGGACTGACGATCATCAGGTGGACGTCCAGAACGCCTCCCCGCGCGTGGACGATCGGCGAAATCGACTCGAGCACGACGGGCCCGATCGTGATCGGCTCGATGAACTGCCCGTCGCCGGTGTCGAACTGGAAGATCCACGCTCCCGCGTCCATGAGCGTCTCGAGCTGCTCGCCGAGGCGCGAGAAGTCGGCCGCGTAGATCGACGGCTCGATCTCGACTCCGCGCACCCACTCGCTCCAGCTCACTTGCCGGATCCTCTCAGGCCACGTAGATACTCCTCGCCGCTCATGCGGCGGCGGCCTTCGGGCTGCACCTCGAGGAGCTCGAGCCCGCCGGCCGTGAGCGGAGAGCCCTCGTCGGCGAGCCGAGCCCGCCAGACGGTCAGCACCTTGCCATCGACCTCCCCGCGTGCGCCGATGTGCGGCGACAGCGCTCGGATCTGGTTCAGGAGCTCGGCAGGGGGCCGTTTCCAGTCGAGCTCACGGTCCTCGGGCGTCAGGCGGTCCGCGTACGTCGCCCCCTCGTCCGGTTGCGGGCGGAACTCCGCCGGCCCGGACAGGACGTCCTCGAGCAGCTCCGCGGCCAGCTCGCCCGCGCGCGCGTACACGACCCCCGCGTCATCCTCGGCGCCGATCAGGAACGACTGTTGCGCCGCGATCGGGCCCGCGTCGAGCTCGGGTGTCGTCCGG
>JBKPFD010000021.1:0-2807 GCA_046729155.1 Actinomycetota bacterium | reverse complement strand
GTGCGTGAGGACGACGATCGCCGTCTCGTCGTCCGGCTGCACCTCCGCGAGTACCTGCTCGGGCCACTCGACGAGGATCTCGTCCGCGCTCGGTATCCGCTCGGCGGTCGCGAACTTCCCGCGCGCGTCGGCGACGATCGTCGTCCACCCGAGCTGCTTCGCCGCCTGGCAGAGCGCCTCGGCCGTGTCAACCGCGCCGAAGACGAGCAGCAGCGGCGGCGGCCCGAAGTCCTCGACGAACTCCCGGCCCTCCTTGTCGAGGACGGTCGTGCGCGAGAAGCGCTCGCCGCTCTCGATCCGCCGCATGAGCTCTTCGAGGTCGCCGAGCGCCGCCTGCTCGACGAAAACGTCGATCTCGCCGCCGCAGGGCAGGCCGACCGACCACGCCTGCTCGTCGGAGATGCCGTAGGAGAGCAGCTTCGGCGGCGCGCCCTCGAGGACCGCGCGCGCCTCCTCGTAGACCTCGTTCTCGACGCAGCCGCCAGAGACCGACCCGGCCAGCTCGCCCTGCTCGGAGATCGCGAGCTTCGAGCCGATCGGCCGCGGCGCGGAGCCGCGCGTGGCGACAACGGTGGCCAGGGCGAGCCGTTCGTCGCCGCGGGCGCGCCAGCGTCTGAGATCTCCGGCGATCTCCTTCACGAGCCGAGGTTACTCGCTACGCGGCTTCTGCTTCGGGCTCGGCGTGCGGCTCAGGCTGCTCGGCGCGGATCAGCAGGCCGCCGAGTACGGCCCCGGCAACGGCGAAGAGCGCGCCGACGAGGAACGCGGCGTGATAACCGCCCGTGAGCGCCTCCAGCTGGCCCTCCCCGGTCGCGAGCAAGTGGTCTGATCTCGAAGTGGAGAGGCTGACGAGGATCGCGAGCCCGAGCGCGCCGCCCATCATGAAGGCGGTGTTGACGAGCCCGGAGGCCAGCCCGGCCTGGGTCGGCTCGACGTCGCCCATGGCGGCGAGCAGCAGCGGGTTGAAGCCCATGCCCGCCCCGATCCCGAGCAGAACCATTCCCGGCACCACGTCGACGACGTAGTTGCCGTCCACCGGGAGGAGCATGAACAGCAACAGGCCAGTGGCCATGAAGAGCATTCCGGCGACGAGCGGCGGCTTGAGCCCGAAGCGCATGACGAGCTTCGCCGACAGGCCGAGCGAGAACGAGCCCATGATGATGGTCGCGGGCAGGAACGCGAGCCCCACCTTGAGCGGCGTGTAGCCGAGGACCAGCTGCAAGTACAGGGCGCTGAGGAAGAACCAGGCGAACATCGCGCCGGCCAGGAGCACGGCGACCCCGTTCGCGGTCGCGAGTGTGCGGTGGCTGAACAGCCCGAGCGGTACCAGCGGCTGCGACACGCGCGACTCGATGACGAGGAAGGCGACCAGCAATGCAGCGGCCGCAGCCAGAAGGCCGATCGTCCGGAACGTCTGCCAGCCGACCTCGTTCCCGTTGACGATGGCGTACACGGCGAGCATGAGCGAAGCCGTGACGACGACTGCGCCGGCAATGTCGACTCTCCGATCCCCGGGTAGGACCTGGTCTCGTGGGAGCAACGCCGAGCTCAGTGCATAGACGGCGACGCCGATCGGGATGTTGACCAGGAAGATCCAGTGCCAGCTGAAAAGGTCCGTGAGGACACCGCCGGCGATAACGCCGAGCGTGCCGCCGCCGGATGCTACGAAGCCGTACACGCCCATCGCCTTCGCCCTCTCACCGGTCTCGGTGAAGAGGGTCATGATCAGCGAGAGCGCGACGGCGGAGACGATCGCCCCGCCGAGGCCCTGGATGGCCCTGGCCCCGATGAGGAACTCCTGCGAGGTCGCCAGGCCGCAGGCGAGGGACGCGAGCGTGAAGAGCACGATCCCGATCAGGAACAGCCGGCGGTGGCCGAAGAGATCGCCGAGGCGGCCGCTCAGCAGGAGGAAGCCGCCGAACGTGAGCAGGTAGGCGTTGACGACCCAGGCGAGCGACGTCTCGGAGAAGCCGAGGTCCTCGCGGATCGACGGCAGCGCCACGTTCACGATCGTCGCGTCGAGGACGATCATCAGCGTGCCGAGACAGAGGATGATCAGCGCCAGCCAGCGCCGGTCCATAGTCGGGCTCATGCGGTCGTCAACGCCTTTCCGTGCTCGTTATTCCCGCAACGGCTACGCGAGGGTTGCCACGAGCTTGTCGAGGGTCTCGTTCCAGCCCTGCTCGGCCAGGTCGCGCGTCTCGCTCGGCGCCATGCCGTAGTAGCGGAGCGTCAGCTTAGTCCTATTGCCGTCCAGCTCCTCGAACGTGACGGTCACGCGCCCCTCCATCGGGTGGTCCCCCGCCATCCCGTAGTGCGAGGGCGGGACGACGTTCCCCTGCTCGTCGGCGAACGAGTCCGTGACGACGATCCTTTCCGGCGGGACGATCTCGTGGAAGGTGCCAGTGCTCCAGTACGTCGTACCGTCCGGGCCGCGCATCGCCCAGAGGTACGAGCCGCCCTCCCGGAAGTCGCTCTCGATCGACGGGGCCGTGAAGTCCTTGGGGCCCCACCACTTCTTGATCTCGTCCGGCTCGGTCCAGGCCTTCCAGACCTCTTCCCGCGGCGCGTCGAAGACGCGCTCGATGACGAGCTCCTGCTCCTGCTGCGTTTCGCTCTGCGTCAAGATCTCTCCCTTCCCACGTCGAGGTGTCGCTCGAGGCGATCCAGTCTGTCTTCCCAGTGCCGGCGGTACGGCCCGAGCCATTCGTCGAGCTCTTCGAGGGGCGCCGTCTCCAGCTCGTACCAGCGGCGTTGCCCCTCTCGTCGAACTCGGACGAGGCCGCCCTCGCGGAGGGCCCGCAGAT
>JBKPFD010000020.1:0-11192 GCA_046729155.1 Actinomycetota bacterium | reverse complement strand
GTGGGGGCGGTGCCGGGGGCGGCGGCAGCGGTTGTGGCGGAGGCGGCGGAGGCGGCGGAGGCGGTGGTGGAGGCGGCGGCGGTGGCGGCCGGAGCGTCTCGGTCGCGGTCGTCGTCGACACCGACCTCGTCGGGTCTTCGGTCGGGGCAGTCGTCGAGCCGGTCCTAGTCCCCGCGCTGCTCACCGGCGGAGGCGCCGGCTCGGGCTCCGAGCCCCCGCCCGTGGTCATCAGCGCCAGCGCGACGCCGGCCGCCGCAAAGAGAGGCACGAGGACGAGCAGGGCGGCGAGCGGCAGGCGCCGGGCCGGGCGACGCCGGAGGACGCTGGTCACTGCCGTCGCCTCGGCGGCAGGAACGGCGAAGGACGGGGCGCCCCCGAGACGCTCGAGCAGCTCCTGGCCGTCACGGGGCCGGTCGGCGGGCGCTTTCGCCAGCGCGCCGTCGGCGATCGCGGCGAGGGCGAACGGCGCGTCGGGGCGGACGCGCGCGACCGGAGGGGCCGGCTCCTCGCGGTGGCGGCGCGCGACTTCGAGCGCATCGGGCGCGTCGAAGGGCAGCTGCCCAGTGAGCATCCGGAAGAGCACGACGCCGAACGAGTACACGTCGCTCGCCGCCGTGGCGGGCTCGCCCGCAGCCTGCTCCGGCGACATGTAAGCGGCCGTGCCGATCAGCGTGCCGTCCTCGGTCAGCGTGTCCGCGCCGCTGACGCGGGCGATGCCGAAGTCGGCGACCTTCGCGCGCCCTTCCTCGTCGAAGAGGACGTTCGACGGCTTGAGGTCGCGGTGGACGACGCCCTTGCCGTGCGCGTGGGCAAGCGCGGCCGCGATCTCGCGCGCGATGCGCTCGGTGTCGGCGTCCGCGAGCGGCTCGCCGGACACGAAGCGCTCCTCGAGCGTCCCTCGCGGAAGGTGCTCGAAGACCATGTACGGGCGGCCGCCTTCGCTGCCGTAGTCATAGAGCAGGCAGATGTTCGCGTGGCTGAGCGAGGCGACGGCATAGGCCTCACGTTCGAACCGCGTCGCCTCGGCGCCGGCGCCGAGCAGCTTGATGACGACGAGCCGGTCGAGCTGCGAATCCTCGGCGACCCAGACCTCGGCCATTCCTCCGCCGCTCAGCCGCTCGACGAGGCGGTAACGCCCCGCGATCGAGTCGGGCACCACGCCAGTAGCTTATGGCTCCGAGATGGGTGCCCACGGAGTCGATCTCCTCTCGTTCGAGGCTGCGCAGAAGCTCGTGCTGGAGCGCGTGCGGGCGCTTCCGCCCGAAGCAGTACCGGTCGATGAGGCCGGGGGCCGCGTCGTCGTCGAGCCCGCTCGGGCCGCCGTCGATCTGCCTCCGTTCGACAGCTCGGCGATGGACGGGTTCGCCGTTCGAGCCGACGACACGCCGGGCACCCTGCCGGTCACGTTCCGCATCGCCGCTGGCCGTCCGTCGCCGAGACCGCTCGAGCCGGGAGAGGCGATGGCGATTGCAACGGGCGGGGTCGTACCCGCCGGCGCCGATGCCGTCATCCCCATCGAGTATGTTGTCGACCATGACAACAGAGTGGAGATCTCAGACGCCGTCGCAGCGGGCGACAACGTACGCTCGGCCGGAGGCGATACCGCGGCGGGAGACGCCGTCGTCGCCGAGGGCACCCGGCTCGGGCCTGCGCAGCTCGGAGCGCTCGCAGCGGCAGGCATCGCCGACGTTCGCTGCGCCCGCCGCCCGCGCGCCGCCGTGCTGGCGACGGGCAGCGAGCTGCGCTCGCCCGGAGAGCGGCTCGAGCCGGGCCAGATCTACGAAGCCAACGGGCTGATCCTCGCGGCGCAGCTCGAGTCGGCAGGCGCCGAGGTGGAGCGCCTGCCGGTCGTCGCCGACGACGAGGGCGCGCACCGCGACGCGATCGAGCAAGGGCTCCGGGCCGACGTGCTCGTTACGACGGGTGGCGTCTCGGTCGGGCCGCACGACCTCGTTCGGTCGGTCGAGGCCGAGCTCGGCGTCGAGGAGGTCTTCTGGGGCGTCTCGATCAAGCCCGGCAAGCCGATCTCGTTCGGGGTCGGGGGCCAGTGCCTCGTGTTCGGCCTCCCGGGGAATCCGGTCTCGGCGCTCGTCGGGTTCGAGCTGTTCGTGCGGCCTGCCGTCCTCGCGCTGCAGGGAGCGGCGGACCCGCTGCCCCGGTTCGAGCACGCCGCCCTCGCGCATCCCGTTCGTCCGGACCGGCGCCGCGATGAGCTCGTTCGCGCCCGCATCGCGGACTCCGACGACGGCGTGCTGCTCGAGCCGCTCGCCGGTCGGGAGTCGCACATGATCGCCCGTGCGGCCGGCGCGGATGCGCTCGTCCTCGTCCCTCACGGTGACGACGAGCTTCCGGCGGGCGCAGTCGTCCGCTACCTACGGCTCGCCTGAGGCCTCAGAGCGCGGCGGCTCGTCGCTGCTCGCGCTCGCGCTTGCGCCGGCGGGTGAAGAGCACGCTCCGGCGAACGAGCGCCCGGATCGGGCCCAGGGGAGGTCGCTCGGCGGCCTCCGGATACGGCGCGTAGCGGCCCGCGGTGAGCGCGGCCAGCTGTCCCGAGACCGCCAGCCAGCCGCAGAAGAGGACGACGGAGGTGAGCGGCACGTAGCCGACCGCGACGAGCTGCGCGAGGTACCAGGGGGCATCGAGGCCGAGATCCAGGCGTGTCGCGAACGAGACGACCAGCAGCGCAGGCCCCGCGAAGCCAGCGGCGAGCGTGGCGGCGCGCAGGAACGGACTCCGGCCGCGCACTTGCGGCAGCCAGATCCACGCGTGGAGCGACGGCAGCACGAAGATGAGCGCGAACGGGTTCGTCGCGACGACGAGGAGCGAGATCATCGCGAGGACGAGCAGCGACGCGGTGTAGCCCGCCAGCTGCTCCTCCGGGTGTATCGGCCGCCGCGGGAAGAGCCTGTCTCGTGCCACGAGCCACGAAACGCCGAGAAAACACGTGAAAACGGCTAATCCGAGCAGCGGCCAGCTCGTCCCGGGCGAGCTCTCCGGCGAAAGCGGCCGTGCGGCGCCGCCCTCCCAGACCCCGAGCAGCGCGAACAGCTCGAACAGAGCACCCGAGAAGAGCCAGAACACGAGCCTGGTGCGGTAGCTGCGGAGCGCCGGACCAAGGCGAATGTGCCGTCGCCGCGAGTGCGCGAAGAGGTCGACGATCACAGCCAGACACGGCAACAGCGCGGCGCCGAGGATGAGGATCAGCGCCCAGCCGCGAATCGTGCGCGATCCGAGGTAGACGTAGCTCGACGTGCCCTGCGCGAGCTCCACCTCCTGATCGAGCGATCCGAGGAGAGCCTGCGCCGAGCGGCCCACGGCCCCGAGACTGCGCCGGTCGAGCCTGTCGGTGCTGTCTCCGAAGGCCGGTGGTGGCCGCGGGCCGGCCGTCGTCAACGTCAGCGCGGGCACGCCGTGGCCCACGAACGGCGCCTGCTCGTAAAGGCTGAACGGAAAGGCGAGGTCGAGCAGCTGCGCGGCCGCGGACGCGTGGCGGGGCTCGTACCCCGTCTGCTCGAGGATCCGGAGCGCGGCCGTACGAACGAGGGCTGCTGCGGGCGAGCGCGGCCGGTCCCCCGCGATCTCGAGCCGTGGCCGCGCGCGACCGGCGACTGCGTCCAGGTTGACGACCGCGACGATGCGGTCTCGGTACTGCGAATGCTCGACGAACCGCTCGGCGCCGAGCGCTCCGAAGGCGCCGCCGTCCGTCGAAAGGAAGACGATCGTATGGTTCGGGCGCGGCGGGCTCGGTGGCTCGGCCGGCGCCGCGAACGAGCGTGCGATTTCGAGCATCGCCGCCGTGCCGGAGGCGTTGTCGTTCGCGCCCGGGCTCTCGCCGGTGTTGTCCCGGTGCGCCATCACGACGATCGCCTCGCCGGAGCTCCCCGTGCGGGCCGCATACACGTTTTCGAGCTCGACTCGCCCGCGGCCGGCGATTTTCACGGGAAAACGGTCGGTCTCGACTTGCGGAAAGCCGAGCTCCGTCAGGCGGTCCGAGACCCATCGCGCTGCCTCCGGCGCCTTCGGGGAGCCGGGAGAGCGATCCGGGTACGACGTGGCGAAGTCGTCGGCGAGCTGGCGGGCCGACACGGAGTCGAACGCCGGCGGCAGTTGCGGCGCGCGCAGCGGCTGGGGCCGGGCGACGGTGAAGGAGGCGGCCAGCAGCGGGATGCCGACGAGCAGCCACGTTCCGCGGTACATGCGCCCGTTGACAGGGCGGTCGAGCGAGCCGCGTCGCGGCCGTCGCCGCTCCTGGGAGGGCGGGGACGAGGCCATGCCGGGGCTATAGTAGGTACGGCCCATTCGCTACCGCGCTCAGGCCGGCATGCCCGATTCGTCGACCATTCTCCTCGTCGATGACGAGGACTCTGTCCAGAAGCTCTTGACGTACCCGCTCGAACGCGACGGCTTTCGCGTCGTCGCCGCACGCGACGGCGAGGAAGCGCTGCAGCGCTTCGCCGCGGAGCCCGTCGACCTCGTCGTGCTCGACATCATGCTTCCGAAGCTCGACGGTCTCGAGGTGTGCAAGCGGCTGCGGGCGGAGAGCTCCGTGCCGATCATCATGCTGACCGCGCGGGACGACGAGTTCGACACCGTCCTGGGCCTCGAGCTCGGCGCCGACGACTACATCACGAAGCCGTTCTCGATCCGCGAGTTCCGAAGCCGCGTGCGCGCGCTCCTACGGCGTGCCGGGCCGGCGCAACGGTCGCGGGAGAGCGGAGAAGTGCTCGAGGCGGGGCCGCTTCGGATCGATCCCGATCGCCGCATGGCTCAGCTCGATGGGAAGGCGATCGAGCTCACGTACGTCGAGTTCGAGCTCCTGCGCACGCTCGCGGCGTCGCCGGGGCGGGTCTTCAGCCGGCGTGCACTGCTCGAGGCGGTGTGGGGAGACGCCGCGTACCGGGAGCCGCGGACGATCGATGTCCACGTCCGCCACCTCCGGGAGAAGCTCGAGCGCGACCCGAGCGATCCCGACCTGATCCTGACCGTGCGAGGCGCCGGGTACCGCTTTCGCGAGCCGTGAGACGGCTACGCCCCCAGAGCGTCGGGGTGCAGCTCAGCATCGCGCTGCTGCTCGTCGTCGCCGGCGCGCTCGCCGTCGTCTACCTGATCGTGCTGCCCTCGCTCGAGGGCCGGCTCGTCGACGACCGGCGCGCCGAGTCGGCGCGCGTCGCGTCGCGCCTCGCCACGAGGCTGCGCAACGACTCGCGCTTCTGGCAGGAGAAGGTCACGGACGCCGCCGTCACCTCAGGCACGCGCGTCGCCGTGCTGCAGCTGGTCGATGAGCACCCGCTGACGGTGTCCGTGATCTACACGGCCGGCGGCGGAAACCTCCAAGGGCTCGATACCGATCCGGTCGCACTCGCGGCTGCGCGGACGCTGACGCCGCAGCGCGGAACGGTCGACCGGGGCGACGCCCGCTTCGCCGAGGCGGCCGACCTGATCGGCCCCGACTTCGTGGTCGTCGTCTCCACCTCGCTCCAGGACGCCGACCACACGGTCGACCTCGTCAAGCGGCGGATCCTGATCGCCGGAGCCCTCGCCCTCGCCCTCGCGCTGCTCGTCGGCTACGTCGCCGCACGGATGTTCGCACGGCGCATACGGCGTCTCGAGCGTGCTGCGGACCGGATCGCCGCCGGTCACTTCGAGGAGCCTGTCGTCGACCCAGCCGCCGATGAGCTGGGTGAGCTCGCGCGCGCCTTCGACCGCATGCGCGAGCGGCTCGCGAAGCTCGAGCGCGCCCGCCGCGAGTTCATCGCGAACGCATCGCACGAGCTGCGCACGCCGCTCTTCTCGCTCGCCGGGCACCTCGAGCTCCTCGTCGAGGAGGACATCGACGAGGCGACTCGACGCGACTTCCTCGTCGGCATGCGCGAGCAGGTCGATCGCCTGACGAAGCTCGCCGCCGAGCTGCTCGACCTGTCGCGGCTCGACGCGGGACGGCTGCGGATCGAGCGGACGCGGCTCGACCTCGGCCGCGTCGCCGACCTGCTGCTCGAGGAGTTCCAGCCGCTTGCGCGCGGGACCGAGCACCCGCTCGAGCTCGCTCCGGACGGCCGGGTAGCCGCTCTCGGCGACGAGCAGCGTGTGCTGCAGATCGGGCGTGCGCTGATCGAGAACGCGCTCCGCCACACTCCCGGCGGCACCCGGGTGCGGATCGAGACCGGTCGTCGCGACGGTCGAGCCCTGCTCCGGGTCGTCGACGAGGGGCCCGGGATCGCGCCGGAGCACGCCGTCCACGTCTTCGAACGCTTCTACCGCGCGGACGGGGCGCTCGCCTCGGGCAGCGGGCTCGGGCTCGCCATTGCCAGCGAGCTCGCGGAGGTGATGGGCGGCGAGATCGAGCTCGAGTCGACGCCGGGCCGCACCATCTTCACGCTTGTGTTGCCACAAGAGGCAACAGACTCACACGCCTAGCCCTGGCTAGAGTGACACGCTCGATGCGTCCAGCTCCTCTCGCAATCGTCGCACTGGTCTGCGCCTTCCTCGGCGCAGCGGCCGTACTCGTCGTCGGCAAGGCCTCGGGCCTCCTCGACGGCGACCGGACGGAGACGGTGTTCGTCTCCGGAGAGGCGCCCGACCTCGGTCTCGACGGCGCCACGAGGGCGACCGCGCGCCCGTTGCTCGGCAACGGCTTCGATCCCGCACGCGTCTACGCCGCGCGCTCGAACGGCGTCGTCACCGTCTACGCGTTCTACGACCGCGGAGACAGCGCCTCGCAAGGGTCCGGCTTCGTCGTCTCGCCGAAGGGCTACGTGCTGACGAGCGCCCACGTGATCTCCAACGCCGGCGCGAACACGGCGGGGCGAGCGGCCGACCGCGTCTTCGTCGGCTTCAAGGACGGGGATCGCGTGCCTGCCGAAGTGGTCGGCTGGGACGCCTTCGACGACGTCGGCGTCCTCCGGGTCGATCCGGAGGACCACGCGCTTCAGCCCGTGCCCCTCGGCGACTCGTCGCGGGTGGTCGTCGGCGAGCCCGTCGCCGCGATGGGCAGCCCGTTCGGCAACGAGGACTCGCTCGCGGTGGGCGTCGTCTCGGCGACTCGTCGCTCGATTCCCTCGCTGACTTCCGAGTACCTCGTGACGGACGTGATCCAGACCGACGCGCCGATCACGCACGGCAACTCGGGCGGCCCGCTCTTCGACGCGCGCGGTCGCGTGATCGGCATCAACGCGCAGATCCGCAGCAACTCCGGTGAGGCCGAGGGCGTCGGGTTCGCGATCCCGATCAACGCCGCGCGGCGCTCGATGCAGCAGCTGGTCGCGAACGGCAGGGTCGTGTACGCCTACGTGGGCGTCACGACACAGGATCTGACGCCGACGCTCGCGCGGCACCTCGGGCTGAACGTCGAGCGCGGAGCGATGATCGGCCGGGTCGAGGACGGCACGCCCGCGGACAAGGCAGGCCTCCACGGCGGCACGCGCGAAGAAGTGTTCAACGGCGATCGGATCAGGCCAGGCGGCGACGTGATCGTCGGCATCGACGGCACCCAGGTGCGGAGCGCGGACGACGTCGTCCGCATCGTCGCGGAGAGCCTCGTCCCGGGCCAGGTGGCCCGTTTCGCGATCATTCGCGACGGAAAGCGCCGCGATGTGCGCGTCACGCTTGGCTCCAGGCCTCAGAGCGCGGGGCCTGGCCGCTGATCCGGTGAGCGACCAGGGGTTAGGGAACCTGGTGGGTAGGGCAAACGCCGGGTAGGCGAATGCAACAGACCGCTGACGAGGCAGCGCTCCGGGGACAGGTTCCGGCCGTTCGCTTGCGCATCCCAGCGAAGGCCGAGTACATCACCCTCGTTCGGCTTGCCCTGAGCGGGCTCTCGCGACTGCGTCCCCTGGACGAGGAGACGCTCGGCGACCTGAAGCTCGCTGTCACCGAGGCGTGCTCCAACTCGGTGCGCCATGGCTACGGAAGCGAGGGCGAGGGCGTCGTCGACATCTCGTACGAGCTCCATCCCGACCGTCTCGTCGTCGAGGTCGAGGACGAGGGCCCCGGCTTCGACCCGAGCCGGCCTCGCACGAGCACGAACGGCCTGACCGAGGGAGGGCTCGGGATCGCGATCATCCAGGCGCTCGCCGACGAGTTCGAGACGGGCGAGCGACGGCAGGGTGGCGGCACGCGGCTGCGGTTCGTCAAGTTCCTGGACGCGTAGCCGATTCTCCTGATTAGCTTTGCGTAGTTTCCGCGCCGCCTTCCGCGATGTTCCAACTCGTCAACGTCGGACACAAGTCGCTCGCCGACTACGCCTCGCTCGCCACGCGCGGATTGATGGACGAGATCCGCCGGCTCGCGGAGCCGCTACGCGGCAAGCGGATCGTGCACCTCTCGGCCACGGCGTTCGGCGGCGGTGTCGCAGAGATCAACTACACGCTCGTGCCGCTGATGCAGGACGCCGGGCTCGACGTCGAATGGCGGATCATCAAGGGCGCCGACGAGTTCTTCGGCGTGACGAAGACGATTCACAACGCGCTGCAAGGAGACCCGACCGACCTCACGTCCGAGCAGGAGCAGATGTACCGCCGGTACCAGGCGCTGAACGCCGAGGAGTTCGAGGACGAGTACGACTACGTGATCGTCCACGACCCGCAGCCGGCGGGCCTGATCGACTTCTTCCCGGACTCCGACGCGCGCTGGATCTGGCGTTGCCACATCGACCTCTCGGAGCCGAACCCGAGGGTGCTGGGGTTCCTCGCGCCCACGCTCGAGCGCTTTGACGCCTCGATCTTCCACATGCCCGAGTACGTGCCGGCGGAGGTCGCGCTCCGCGAGGCGTTCATCTGGCCGCCGGCGATCGACCCGCTGACGCCGAAGAACATGGCCCTCTCGGCGGAAGACGCGGCATACGTGGTCGATCAGTTCGGCATCCATGTGGGCAGGCCGCTGCTCACGCAGATCTCCCGCTTCGACCCCTGGAAGGACCCGCTCGGCGTGATCGACGCCTACCGGCTCGTGCGACAGACCCACCCGGACGTCCAGCTCGCGCTGGTCGGCTCGATGGCGCACGACGACCCAGAGGGTTGGGACTTCTACAACCGCACGGTGGCCCACGCGGCCGGCGATCCCGACATCTTCATCCTCTCGAACCTGAACAACATCGGTTCCGTCGAGGTCAACGCGTTCCAGGTGCACTCGGCCGCGGTCATCCAGAAGTCGATCCGCGAGGGCTTCGGCCTGACCGTCTCGGAAGCGCTGTGGAAGGGGCGGCCGACGATCGGCGGCAAGGTCGGCGGAATCGTTGCTCAGATCGAGCATGGCGAGACCGGCTGGCTCGTGACGACGCCCCAAGAGTGTGCAGACGCGTGCTGCGAGATCCTCGACGACCCGGCTCGCGCGCGCGAGCGGGGGATTCGCGGCAAGGAGGTCGTGCGGCGCAGGTTCCTCACGCCGCGGCTCCTGCGGGACTGGCTCGCTCTCTTCAACCGGCTCGACGGCAACGATCTCGGCGAGACCTCGCTCGTCACCGCAGCGACGGCCACCTGAGGCACCGCTCGCGGCGCCGACTTCAGGACGGGCGGGCTCCCCGCGCGTCCGTCTGAAGTAACCGGTCGCGCGCACTGGGGAGAACAGCCGCGTATGTAGGGTCCCGGCCGATGGCGGGCCGGCGGAAGCTGATCGTCGTGTCGAACCGGGGCCCGGTCTCATACGGCCGGGACGACGAGGGCAACCGTGTCCTGCGCCGCGGCGGCGGCGGCCTCGTTACCGCGCTCAGGAGCTTCGTGGCGCACCACGACGTGACCTGGATCGCGAGCGCGATGAGCGACGAGGACCGCGTCGTGGCCGGCGAGGCCGGCGGACGAGCGATCGAGGAGGTCGCGCGCGACGGGTCGCCGTACCGCCTGCGACTCGTGGCCCACGAAGAGGCGGTCTACGACTGGTTCTACAACGTCGTCTCCAATCCGACGCTGTGGTTCCTCCAGCACCACCTGTGGGCGCTCGCCTACGCGCCGGACATCGACCGCGGGCTGCACCATGCGTGGGACGACGGCTACGTGGCGGTCAACGCGGCCTTCGCGGATGCCGTTGTCGCGGAGCTCGACGCCGAGCCCGACTCGGCCGTCTTCTTCCACGATTACCACCTCTACCTGACGCCCAGGCTCGTCCGCGGCCAGCGGCCGGAGGCGATGCTGGCGCACTTCGTGCACATTCCGTGGCCCGAGCCGGACCTCTGGCGTGTACTCCCGGAGTCGATCCGCGATGCCATCCACATCGGGCTGCTCGCGAACGACGTTGTCGGCTTCCACACCGACCGCTGGCGGCGGAACTTCCTGCGCTCTTGCCGCGATCTCGTCGCCGCCGAGTGCGACTTCGACGAGAGCTTCGCCGAGCTCGCCGAGCGGCGCACCTTCGTGACGGCGCGGCCGATCTCCGTCGACCCGGCCGAGTTCGAGAACGTCGCCGCGAGCGAGCACGTCCGCCGGCTCGAGGCCGACCTCGAAGCGAGGCGGCCGGAGCACCTCGTCCTGCGCGTCGACCGCACCGACCCGTCCAAGAACGTCGTCCGCGGCTTCCGGGCCTTCGAGTTCTACCTCGACAAGCACGCGGAGATGCACGGGCGGGTCTCGATGCTCGCCCTGATCGACCCTTCGCGCCAGGACATCCCCGAGTACGCCGAGTATCTGGGCGCGATCCAGCGCGCCGCCCGCGCCGTCAACGACCGCTTTCAGCGGGACGGCTGGTCGCCGGTCGACCTCCGCATCGAGGACGACTTCGCCCTCTCCGTGGCCGCCTACAAGCAGTACGACGCCCTGCTCGTGAACGCGATCTACGACGGGCTCAACCTCGTCGCGAAGGAGGCGCCGCTCGTCAACGGCCGCGACGGCGTGCTCATCCTCTCCGAGAACGCGGGCGCGCACGAGGAGCTCGGGGACTGGGCGCTGACGGTCAACCCGTTCGACGTGGAGGCGCAGGCGGACGCGATCCACGAGGCGCTCGTCATGCCGGCCGAGGAGCGACGAACGCGCCTCGAGGCGATTCGCGAGCACGTGCGTGAGCATGACGTGGCCGCCTGGCTCGAGACCCAGCTCGAGGATCTCGACCGCATGACCGCTCGCGCAGCTCGGTCGTGAGCGGGCTCTCGCACGTCGACGACGAGGGCCGGCTGCGGATGGTCGACGTCGGCGGCAAGGAGCTGTCACGCCGCCGGGCCGTCGCGCGGGCCACGTTGCGCATGGCGCCCGAGACCGCGCGGGGCCTGCGGG
>JBKPFD010000019.1:0-2164 GCA_046729155.1 Actinomycetota bacterium | reverse complement strand
GGCTTCGACCCCGGCCGGCCGGTGACGCTCGAGCAGCTCGCTGTCGTGCTGTACGAGGCCTTCGGCTGCCGAGCCGTGACGCACGTCCACGGCGACGAGATCGTCGCGCTTCGCAAGGGCAGCCCATCCGGCGGCGGGCTCCATCCCGTCGAGGCGTACCCCGTGCTGCGCAACGTCGAGGCTGCCTCACCGGGCCTCTACCACTACTCGGTGCGCGACCATGCGCTCGAGCTGGTCCTGCCGCTCGACGGGGCGCAGGCGACCGAAGCGATCTCGTCGTTCACGACCGGCCAGTCCTACTTCGCGGCCGCAGCCGCGGCGATCGTCCTCACGGGCCGCTTCGAACGCAGCTTCTGGAAGTACCGCGAGCATCCGACCGCCTACGCGAGCGTCCTCATGGACGCGGCCGCGCTCGCGCAGACGCTCTACCTCGTCTGCGCCGAGCTCGACCTGGGCGCGTTCTTCACGAACCTGCTCAACGCGAAGAACGTCGAGGAGGCACTGGGCCTCGACGGCTGCCGCGAGGGCGCGGTTGCGGTCGCGGGCTTCGGCGTCCCCGCGGCGCAGTCGTCCCCGCTCGACCCAGAGTTTGTTCCGTACGTTCCGGGTAAGACCGCCAGATAGGGCCGCACGGTCGGCCTACTTCGAGCAAAGGAGCGAACATGGCGGATGTCGCAAAGGTCATCACAGTCATCGGCTCGTCGCCGGAGAGCTTCGCGAAGGCAGCCGACGCGGCGGTGCAGGAGGCTTCGAAGACCCTCCGCGGGATTACGGGCGCGGACGTCGTCTCGATGAGCGCGGTGGTCGAGGGCGACCGGATCAGCGAGTACCGCACGACGGTCAACATCGCGTTCGCGCTCGAGCGCTGACAGTCTGCGGGGACGCGTGGAGAAACCGCTCGCGATCCTCTTCGACATCGACGGCACGCTGATCTCGAGCGGCGGGGCCGGTGCGGAGAGCTGGCGACGCGCGTTCGACGAGCTCTACGGCATCCCCGCGGACATCGGCCAGTACACGGATACCGGGATGACCGACCCGGAGGTCGGCCGCCTCACGTTTCGCGGCGCGCTCGGGCGCAACCCGGCGCCCGAGGAGCTCGCGAGGGTGATGGCGAAGCGCCAGGAGCACCTGCCGGACGCCGTGACCGAGTCCAAGGGGTACCGCGTCCTGCCGGGCGTCGAGAAGACCCTCGAGCGCCTGAGGGACGCCGGCTTTCTGCTCGGCCTGACCACGGGCGGGACGGAGGCCGCGGGACACACGAAGCTCGAGCGGGGCGGGCTGAATCGCTTCTTCACGTTCGGCGGCTACGGCTCCGACTCGCCCGACCGCGTCGAGCTGACCAGGCGCGCGATCAAGCGGGCGGAGGAGATCCTCGGGCGCGAGCTCGCGCCGGAGCAGGTGCTGGTCGTGGGAGACACGCCTCTCGACATCGAGGCGGCGCACGCAGCCGGTGCGCGCGCGGTCGGCGTGGCGAGCGGGCACTACGACGAGGAGAAGCTACGGGAGGCGGGGGCCGACGTCGTCCTCGGCTCGCTGGAGGAAGAGCTCCCGGGCGTGACGACGAGGGCCGGCTAGCCGGCGATCAGCGCGCGGGCGAAGGCCTGCGCGTCGAAGGGTCGCAGGTCCTCGACGCCCTCCCCCACGCCGAGCAGCTTCACGGGTAGACCGAGCTCGTGGGCGATCGCGAGGGCGACGCCGCCCTTCGCCGAGCCGTCGAGCTTCGTCAGCGCGACGCCCGTGACGTCGACCGCCTCGCCGAACAGCTGCGCCTGGCGGACGCCGTTCTGGCCCGTCGTCGCGTCGATGACGAGCAGCGTCTCGTGCGGCGCGCCGTCGAGCCTCCCCTCGATCACGCGCCGCACCTTGGCGAGCTCCTGCATGAGGTTCGCCTGCGTGTGGAGCCGCCCGGCCGTGTCCACGACGACCACGTCGCGGCCTCGCGCGGTCGCTGCGTCGATCGCGTCGTAGGCGACCGCCGCGGGGTCGCCGCCCCGTGCAGAGCCGACGAAGTCCGCGCCCGCACGGTCGGCCCAGATCTCGAGCTGCTCCTCGGCAGCGGCGCGGAACGTGTCGGCGGCGGCGACCAGGACGGAGTGGTCGAACTCCTTGAGGTGGTACGCGAGCTTGCCGATCGTCGTCGTCTTCCCGGTGCCGTTGACCCCGA
>JBKPFD010000018.1:0-3801 GCA_046729155.1 Actinomycetota bacterium | reverse complement strand
GGTTTCCCCAGACCCCTTCCCCTGGTTCGTTTCACGAACAGGCGGCTTCGCCGCCGGCCGTAGCTTCACGTTCGCTCCTTAGGTTCGGGTCACCAGTTCGCGGCGCAGGCGCTGCAGCCGGCCGCGCACGCTCGAGTCCACACGCAGCGTGCCGGCCGTGAGGACGATGCCGCCGATCAGCTTCGGGTCGACCGAGCGAGTCGCCGCCACCGAGCGCCCCGAGGCCTTCTCGATCTGGCCGATGATGTCGCGGGCCTCTTCGGCGGAGAGCTCGTACGCGGTCGTCAGCTCGACGTTGAGCACCTGCTGCTCGGCCGCGTACAGCGCCTCGAACTCGCGTGCGATCTCCTCGATCTGCGCGGCGCGACCCTTCTCCGTCACGACGCGGAGGAAGTTGCGCAGGATCTCGTCCGCTTCCGAGAGCACCTGGGCAAGCGCCTCGGCCTTCGTCTGAGGGTCGAGCTGCGGGTTCCGCAGGAGCGCGTCGAGCTCGGGCACCTCCTGGAGCGCCGTCACGAACTCCTGGAGCTCCGCGCGGACTTGCTCGAGCCGCCCTTCGTCTCGGGCCGCTTCGAACAGTGCGGTCGCGTACGTGCGCGAGACGACCGCCACGCTACGCCTAGCTCCTGCCCTCGAGGACGGAGAAGTCGAGATCGCCGATCGCCTCTTCGATCAGGCGTTTCTGGTCCTCGGAGTCGAGCACCTTCCCGGTCACCTTCTCGGTCGCGATCACCGTCAGCTCGGCGACCTCGCCGCGAATCTGCTCGAGCGCGCGCACGGTCTCGGCGTTGATCTGCTTCGTCGTCTCCTCGAGGCGCCGCTGGCGGTCGGCTTCGAGCTCCTGGCGTAACCGCGCGCGTTGCGCCTCGGCGTCGCGCCGCGACTCGGCGAGGATCTCCTCGGCGTCGCTGCGGGCCTTCGCCATCAGCTGTCGATGCTCTTCGAGCAGGCGCCTGGCCTCGTCGCGGGCATGATCGGCTTCCTGGATTGCCTCGCGAACCCGCTGGCGCCGCTCGTCGATGAGCCGCTGGACCGGCCCGAAGGCGAACTTCCGGAGCACGAGGAACGTGATCCCGAAGCAGACCAGCGTCCAGATCATCAAGCCGAGCTTGACGTCGATGAGCGGGTTCGCTGCGAGCGGTGGGATCATTAGACGAGGACGAACGCGAGCAGGCCGCCGATCAAGCCGTAGAAGACGACGGCCTCGGTGAGCGCGAACCCGAGCCACATGATCCCCTGCAGCTCGCCGCGCAGCTCGGGCTGGCGCGCGACGGACTGGATCATCGAGCCGAAGATGTTCCCGATGCCGACGCCGGCGCCGAGGGCGCCGAGCCCGATGCCGAGGGCGAGCGCGACGGCCTTACCCGCGTCGGCGGCGGTATCGGCTTGGGCGAGGACGAGGGCGAGCATAGGCGTGCCTCCTAGTGTTCGGGCTCGATCGCCGAGCCGATGTAGATCGCCGAGAGCGCGGCGAAGATGAACGCTTGGATGCCGACGTCGATGACGACCTCGAAGAGGTAGAAGGCCGTCGCGGCCGGAACGACGAGCGGCGCGAGCAACACGGTCTCGAGCACGAACATCAGCCCGAGGAAGGTGAGGATCAGCATGTGGCCCGCGAGCATGTTCGCGTAGAGACGAACGGAGAGCGAGATCAGGCGCATGAACTGGCCGAGGATCTCGAGTGGGACGATGAGCGGATACATCGCCTTCGGGACGTCCGGGATCCAGCTCTTGAAGTAGCGGGCGGGGCCGTTGTAGCGGATGCCCTCGATGTGTGTGAAGAAGAAGGTGACGAGCGCGAGTGACAGCGTCACTGCGAGCGACGACGTCGCCGCGTAGATGCCGAGGGTCGGCAGCTCGATGCCGAAGACGTCGAATGTGTCGTCCGAGAGCGGGAGCGGGATGAACCCGAGCAGGTTGACGACGAGGATGAAGAGGAAGAGGGACGCAACGTAGGGGAACCAGCGCCCCATGGCCTTCGAGGGCAGACCCTGCTCCGCGATGTTCTGCTGGGCGATGTCGTAGATCCACTCCCCGATTGCCTGGCGGCGGCCTGGCACGATGCCGAGCCTCACGCGCATGAGGAAGATCCCGAGCGCCATGGTCAGCAGCGAGCCGAGAATCAGGTACGCGACGGCCTTCGTGATCGAGAGGTCGAGCGGCCCGATGTGGATCGGGATCCACGGGTGCTGTTCGAACTCGTGCGACGGGTCGAACTCCTCCTTGCCGAACGCGCTGGCCGGGAAGAGCAGCGGAAGCGCTGCGGCGAAGAGGAACAGTCCGCGCTTCACATCGACTCCTGGGCGCCGAAGTACGCGAGGAGCGAGAGGGTGAGCTCGACGGTGTAACCGAGGGCGTAGACGAGCGCGGCGGCGAGCGCGAGCTTCGCGTCGCTCACGGCAACCGCCACGAGGACGACCATGACGGCCACCACCCGAAACATCATCCCGATCCCCTGCACGCTTGAGCGGGCGAGGTTACCGGGGTCGGGTCGGAGACGCGTGAGGACGAGGCCGAGGCCCTCGGCCGCCAGCCAGAGGACGGCGCCGAGTGTCCAGCCCGAGACCGGCCAGCCCGCGGCGAGGAAGACGGGCAGCGCGAGCGCGATCGCGGCAGCTCCTGCGAGCGCGGGTAAACGGTGAGAGGGGGCCGGGCGCGGGGTGGCGAAGATCCCGGGCATCAGGTGAAGAACCCTCGGTAGCGGTGGTAGACGGCAAAGACGCCGGCTGGGATGCCGACGACGGCGCCGGCGAGCGCTCCGAGCCCGGCCGAGCCGAAGGCCCAGCCGACGAGCGCGCCGGCTCCGACACCGGCCACGGTCGTCCCGGCGAGGAGCGCCCCTGCCCCGGCGGGCTGGAAAGACGAACGGGGCGAGGGCTCCATCCGCGCCGAGCATACCAAAGTTTGTGACACCGGAAAGCGCATGATTTGGCCGAATCCGCTCGACCTTGTACCCTCGCGGTGATGCACGTCGAAGTGCTCGGCTCCGGTCCACGCGTCGTGCTCGTTCACGGGTCAGGCGGGAACTCGGGGTGGCCCGCTCAAAGGCCGCTGGCCGACCGTTACACGCTCGTCATGCCGACTCGAACCGGATATCCGCCGAATCCGCCGCTCGCGCGGATCGACTTCGAGGATCAGGCCGCGGAGCTCCTGGAGCTGCTCGAGCCGGGCGATCACCTTGTCGGGCACTCGTACGGCGGCGTCGTCTCACTGCTCGCAGCCGCATCGGCAAACGTGTCTTCACTGGCGGTGCTCGAGCCGCCCGCGTTCGGGGTGGCAGCAGGCGAACCCGCAGTCGACGAGCTGGTCACCGAGCTGCGGCCGCTCTGGCCCGCGGACCTCGAGCCGGAGCCATTTCTCCGTGAGTTCGTGGACAAGATCGGCGCGGGGCCCTATAACGCTCCGTCACCACTTCCACCGGAGGTCGAAGCGTCAGTGCGCGCGCTCATGGTCGAGCGTGCCCCGTGGGAGGCCGAGATCCCGCTGGAGACCCTCGGAGCCGCGCCATTCTCGAAGCTTGTCGTCTCCGGCGCCCACAGTCCGGCGTTCGACGCCGTCTGCGACGTGCTCGAGGAGCGGCTCGGCGCCGAGCGGGCCGTGCTCGAGGGCGTTGGCCACTCGCTTCCCCGCGCCGCCGGGTTCAACGACGTCCTGGTCGGGTTCCTCAGCCGCGCGTAGCTCCGTGCTCGAGCAGCAGCTCGGTGAGCCGCTCATCTCCGTGCTGCTCCGCCGCCATCAGCGGTGTGTAGTCGTCCCGCTGGCGCGCGTTCGGGTCGGCCCCTTGGTCGAGCAGCAGCTGGG
>JBKPFD010000017.1:0-1909 GCA_046729155.1 Actinomycetota bacterium | reverse complement strand
GAGATCGACGCCGTCACGGCGGACGCGGTCGCCGAGCTCGCGGGGATGCTCCTCGCGCCCGAGAAGCTCTCCGCAGCGGGGATCGGCCCCAGTGAGGGCCGGTTCCGCGAGGCCGTGCGTCGGATCGAGCCGTCGCTCGCCGCGCGCGCCGCCGCGGCATGAAGGTCGCGCTCGTAGGCGCGTATGGGAAGGTGGGCAGCGTCCTGCGGCCGGCGCTCGAGCAGGCCGGCCACGAGGTGACGCCGATCGGGCGGGACGACCGGCTCGAGGTCGCCGGCCACGACGCGGCGATCAACTTCACGCGGCCGGACGCGGTCTACGTGACCGTGCGGCGGTGCCTGGAGCAGGCGGTGCCCGGAATCGTCGGCACGAGCGGCATGGGACCGGAGGAGCTCGACGACCTCGGGAGCCTCGCGCGCGACCAGAACGTGCCGCTTTTCGTCGCGCCGAACTTCGCGGTCGGCGCCGTGCTGATGATGCGGCTCGCGGCCGAAGCGGCCCGCACGCTGCCGCGCGGAGAGATCGTCGAGCTCCACCACGAGTCGAAGCACGACGCTCCGTCCGGGACGGCGAAAGCGACGGCCGAGCGCATGGGCGGAGAGGTCCCGATCCACTCGGTGCGGCTGCCCGGGCTCGTCGCTCATCAAGAGGTGCTGTTCGGCGAGCAGGGCGGCCTGCTCACGATCCGCCACGACGCGTTCTCCCGCGAGGCGTACGTGCCGGGCGTGCTGCTCGCGCTCGAGCGACTCCCGTCGCTCCCGCCCGGGCTCACGCTCGGGCTCGAGGCGCTCCTTGCTTGAGGCGCCCTACACGCCTGGGGAGGACCGCTACGGGCGGATGGCCTACCGGCGCTCCGGGCGGAGCGGGCTGCTCCTGCCGGCGATCTCGCTCGGGCTCTGGCAGAACTTCGGCCACGAGCGGCCGCTCGAGACCAGCCGCGCGATCCTCCGCCGCGCCTTCGACCTCGGCATCACGCACTTCGACCTCGCGAACAACTACGGCCCGCCCTACGGCTCCGCGGAGGAGAACTTCGGCCGCATCATGCACTCCGACCTGAGACCGTTCCGCGAGGAGCTCGTCATCTCGACGAAGGCCGGCTACGACATGTGGCCGGGCCCGTACGGCGACCACGGCTCCCGCAAGTACCTGCTCACGAGCCTCGACCAGAGCCTGGCGCGCATGGGCCTCGAGTACGTGGACATCTTCTACTCGCACCGTTTCGACCCGGAGACGCCGCTCGAGGAGACGATGGGCGCGCTCGACTCCGCGGTGCGCCAGGGGAAAGCGCTCTACGTCGGCATCTCGTCCTACTCGGCGGAGAAGACGCGCGAGGCGGCGGCGATCCTCCGCGACCTCGGCACGCCGCTCCTCATCCACCAGCCCTCGTACTCGATGCTGAACCGCTGGATCGAGCCGGACCTCCTCGACGCGCTCGGCGAGCTCGGCGTCGGCTGCATCTGCTTCTCGCCGCTCGCGCAGGGAATGCTGACCGACCGCTACCTCGACGGCGTGCCGCCGGGCTCGCGCGCCAGCCTCGACGGCTCGCTCTCGCGCGGCCTCCTCACCGACCAGGCGCTCGCGAAGATCCGCGCCCTCGCCGAGATCGCGGCTCGCCGCGGGCAAACGCTCGCCCAGATGGCGCTTGCCTGGGTGCTCCGCGACGAGCGGATCACCTCCGCGCTGATCGGCGCGAGCAGCGTCGAGCAGCTGGAGCAGAACGTCGGCGCGCTCGAGCGGCTCGACTTCAGCGACGACGAGCTCGCGGAGATCGACCGCTACGCGACCGAGAGCGACGTCAACATCTGGGCCGCGTCGAGCGAGGCGTAGCGGACGACCTCGCCGACGACGGCGATCGCCGGCGGCTCGAGCTCGGATGCGGCGTCCGCGATCCCCTGGAGCGGTGCGACGA
>JBKPFD010000016.1:0-2576 GCA_046729155.1 Actinomycetota bacterium | reverse complement strand
GCCTCGAGCTCCTCCAGCACGAGCGTCCCCGCACCCTCGCCCATGACGAAACCGGCGCGCGTGGCGTCGAACGGACGGGAGGCACGGGGTGGATGCTCCTCCTCGGCGGCCAGTCCGCGCATCGCGCAGAAGCCGGCCAGGATCAGCGGATGCATGCAGGCTTCCGTGCCGCCCGCGAGGATGGCTTCGGCGTCGCCCCGCCGGATGATCTCGGCTGCTTCGCCCACGGCGTGCGAGCCGGTCGCGCACGCCGAGACCGGCGCGTAGTTCGGGCCGCGCAGACCGAGCGAGATCGCGAGCTGGCCGCTCGCCGAGTCGACGAGCACGTTGGGCAGGAAGTGCGGCGAGACGCGATCGGGCCCACGCTCCTGCAGGACTTCGTGCTGCTGCATGATCCCGATGAACCCGCCGATCGCGGAGCCGAAGACGACACCGACGCGGGCCGGGTCGAACCCGTTCAACCCCGCGTCGTCGATCGCCTCCTTGGCCGCCCCGAGGGCGAGGAGGACGTTGCGGTCGAGCCGCCGCGCCTCTTTGGCCGAGACCACGCCGTTCGGCTCGAAGCCCTTGACCTCCGCGGCGACGCGCACCGGGAAGCCGCTCGCGTCGAACGACTGGATGAAGTCGATTCCACTCTCGCCCGCGACGGCTGCGCGCCAGGTCGACGGCGCGTCGTTGCCGATCGGCGTGACCGCTCCCAGACCCGTGACGGCGACCCGGCGCATTGCGGTTAGCTTAGAGCTAGTGCCTGGCCCCAACGTCCCGTTTCCGCCGATGGAGGCGGAGCTCGTCGAGGAGCTGCCCGACGGCGAGTGGCAGTACGAGCCCAAGTGGGACGGGTTCCGAGGCATCCTCGAGAACGACGGCGGCGAGCTCGCGCTGTGGAGCCGCAACGAGCGGCCGCTGCTCCGCTACTTCCCCGAGCTCGCGCCGCTCGGCAAACTGCTGCCTCCGCATTCGGCCCTTGACGGGGAGATCGTCATCGCGCAGAAGGGGCAGCTCGACTTTGACGCCATGCAGCTGCGGCTGCATCCGGCGGAGAGCCGCATCCGGAAGCTCTCGGCCGAGATCCCTGCTCAGTTCATCGCGTTCGACATCCTGCTCTGGCGCGGGAAGCCGCTCCACGAGCTGCCGCTCGAGAAGCGGCGCAAGGAGCTCGAGCGCAAGGCCGGCAAGTTCACGCTCTCGCCGTACGCGCGCGACCAGAAGGACGCGGAGCGCTGGCTCGACCGGCTGGAAGCGGCCGGCCTCGACGGCGTCGTCGCCAAGCGGCTCGACCTGCCGTACCTCCCGGGCTCGCGCGAGGGAGTCCTCAAGGTGAAGAAGCACAAGACCGCCGACTGCGTGATCGTCGGCTTCCGCTACAGCGAGAAGGCCGAGGGGCGGATCTCGACTCTCCTGCTCGGGTTGTACAACGACAAGGGCGAGCTCGACTTCGTCGGGCACACCTCCGGATTCCCGGCCGCGGTCCGGCGGGAGCTCGAGGAGAGGCTTCCCAAGCTGCGCGCACCGGGCGTCATCAGCGACGCACGGGTGCCCGGCGGCCAGAGCCGCTGGTCGCGCGGCAAGGAGCTCGACTGGAATCCCGTCAAGCCGAAGATCGTGTGCGAGGTCCGCTTCGACAAGCTGGAGCGGAACCGCTTCCGCCACGGCACCCGTTTCCTCCGCTTCCGCCCGGACAAGGACCCGAAGCAGTGCACCTGGCGCGAGGTTCGGCCGCCGAGGCGCCGCGGCGACCCTACCGTCGAATCGCTTCTCGCCCCCGCGGGTCGCTGATCCACCGCTGCGACCGACCTCGGCGGCGCACCTCGAGCTTGCTCGGGTCGGCCGGCTCGAGGTCGAGCTTCTCGAAGCGCGACGGCAGGCTTGCCTTGCGCCGCCACATCCCGGCCATCGGATCGCCAGCCTTCGCGATGCGCTTGCGCATCGTCTCGACGGTGAAGGCCTCCGGCTCGACCTTCGGCACCTCCTCCCAGCGGAGCGGTGCCGAGACACGGGCGTCCCTGGTCGGGCGCACGGAGTAGGCGGAGGCGATCGTCCGGTCGCGCGCGTTCTGGCCGTAGTCGACGAAGACGCCGCGGCGGTCGGCGACCCGCCACGTCGTGGTCGCCACCTCCTGGTCGTCGACCCGGCGCTCGACCTCCTGCGCCAGCGCCTTCGCGAAGCGGCGCACCTCCGGGTAGCCCAGCTCCGACTTGATCGGCGCGAGGATGTGGAAGCCGGTCGCGCCGGACGTCTTCGGGAACGAGGCGAGCCCGAGCTCGTCCATAACGTCTTTGACGACGAGCGCGATCTCGCGCACGTACGGCCACTGTCCGTCGAAGGTCGGGTCGAGGTCGATCAGCAGGTAGTCCGGGCGCTCGATGTCGGGGACGCGCGAGTGCCACGTGTGCAGCTCGATGCAGTTGAGGTTGACCACCCAGGCCAGCGCCTGCGGGTTGTCGAGGATCGCGAACACGGTCGAGTGCCCGCTCGGAAACTTGACGAAGACCTCGTCGACGTAGTCCGGATGGTGTGCCGGGACTCGCTTCTGGTGGAAGAAGTCGCCCTCGACGCCGTACGGGAAGCGCTTCATG
>JBKPFD010000015.1:0-1587 GCA_046729155.1 Actinomycetota bacterium | reverse complement strand
CGAGAGCTACTCGAACCGGTTCGCGACCGCGCTCGACGGGGTCGACCTCGACCGTCCCGGGGTCGCGCTCGACCGCACCGGCCACGAGAACCCCGTGCCGCGCGTCGTCGGCCCCGTCCGCCGCACGCGCCCAGTCGAGGTGCGCGATGTCGAGTTCCTCCGCTCGATCACGGACCGCCGCGTGAAGATCACCGTTCCGGGGCCGTTCACGATGACGCACCAAGCCCAGAACGACCACTACGGCGACGAGCGGAGCCTCGCGCTCGCCTATGCGGAAGCGGTCAACGAGGAGCTGCGCGACCTCAAGGCCGCCGGCGCCGATGTCGTCCAGATCGACGAGCCGTACCTGCAGGCGCGCCCCGAGCCGGCCCGTGAGTACGCGATCGAGGCGATCAACCGCGCACTCGACGGCGTCGAGGGCGAGACCGTCCTCCACACGTGCTTCGGGTACGCGCACGTGGTGAAGGACAAGCGCGGCGGCTACCCCTTCCTGCGCGAACTCTCCGAGTGCCTTGCAACGCACATCTCGCTCGAGGCGGCGCAACCCGGCCTCGACGCGAGCGTCCTGCGCGAGCTGCCGGACAAGACGATCGTCCTCGGCGTGCTCGACCTGGAGTCGAAGGAGATCGAGACGCCCGAGGTCGTCGCGGGCCGGATCCACGCGGCGCTCGAAGTCGTCCCGCCTGAGCGGCTCGTCGTCGCGCCCGACTGCGGGATGAAGTACCTCCCGCGCGAGCGGGCGTTCGGCAAGCTCGAGGCGATGGTTGCGGGTGCGAGGCTCGTCGATGGATAGGCCGGTGAGCCGCATCGCGCGCGCCTACCCGGACCGCGTCGAGGTGCGCGGCCGCGACCTGGCCGGCGACCTGATGGGGCGGCTGAGCTTCACGGAGTACTTCCACCTCCTGCTCACCGGCCGCGAGCCGACCCAGGACGAGCGCTTCTTCCTCGACCTGCTGCTCGTCTCGATCGCGGAGCACGGGCTCATGCCCGCGAACGTCGCCGCCCGGATGACACTGGCCGCGGACCCGGGCTCGCTCCACGGCGCGGTCGCAGCCGGCCTCCTCGGCGCGGGCCCCGTGGTGCTCGGCACGGCGGAGGCGTGCGCCCGGCTGCTCGAGGACGCACGCGCTTCCCGTCGTGACCCAGCGGACATCGCGCGAGAGATCCACGCGGCCGGCGGGAAGGTGCCTGGCTTCGGTCACCCTGTGCACCGGCCCGTCGACCCGCGCGCCGAGCGGATCCTCGAGCTCGCGGACGAGCGCGGCGTCAGCGGCCACTACGTCGAGCTGGCGGGGCGCCTGCGCGACGGCGTCGCCGAGGCGTGGGAGAGGCCGCTGCCGATGAACGTCGCGCTGCCGATCGCAGCTGTCCTGCTCGACCTCGGCTTCGCGCCTGCGGCGGTCAAGGCCGTCCCGATCCTCGCCCGCACGGCCGGCCTGCTCGCCCATCTCGCCGAGGAGCGGGAGCGGCCGGCCGGGTTCCTCCTCGCCGAGCAGGCGGAGCAGGCCGTCGAGTACGAGCCGCCCGATGCTCGAGCCTGAGGTCGAGAGCCGGCCCTGGCCCGAGCAGCTCCGCCTCGACGCCGAG
>JBKPFD010000014.1:0-7128 GCA_046729155.1 Actinomycetota bacterium | reverse complement strand
GCCGGTGCGCTCGTAGAGCAGCCGCGGCTGCAGCACGGCGGCGTCCTCGCCCTCGATGCCCGGCACACGCTCGGCCACCTGGTAGCCGAAGTCGGGGTCGTCGGTCCAGCTGATCGTGCCCTCGGCGATCGCCTTGACGATGGCCGAGGAGTGCGCGATCGCGACCTTGTGCGAGCCCTCCTGCGTCTCCGGCCCGCCGACGCGGCCGGTGTTCATGACGTAGACCTCCATCGGGCTGCCCTCGAGCAGCTCGAGGAAGCGGTTCCCCTGCAGGTCGTGGGGGAGTGGGAAGAACGGGTTCGTCCCTGGCACGCGGAGGAACTTGCCCGCCTCGTCGGCGCCGCCGGCGCTCGTTCCCTGCGTCTCGCCGAGCATGAAGAACGCCGCGGCCTGCGGCCCCTCGAGCTTCGCAACGGCCGGAATCACGTTCTCGTTCTTGTTCAGGATGAGCAGGAAGTGCGCCTCGTCGATTTCTTCGTCGACGCCTGACTCGATGACGCCGAACGGGAAGGTCGCACGTCCGTTCTGCGTGTAGCTCGTGTCGTAGAAGTCGATCTCGTCGCCGTGCTGCGAGACGTTCTCGAGGTACGAATCGGGCTGCGTGACGGCGCCGTAGATGGTCGGCTCGTCGTCCGGATTGAGCCCGAACGTCTTCGCGAAGCAGCCATTCTCGGTAGCCATGATCCGCCCGTCGGGCATCCACGCCACGAAGTCGTCCTGCACCGGCAGCGAGCCGTTCTGGCGCGTGAACGTCGTCGTCGTCTTGCCCGTCCCGGAGAGGCCGACGATCAGGCCGACGCGGCGGCCGCGTCGCGTGGGGATGATCTTGCAGCCCGCGTGCAGCGGCAGCCCGCCGCGGTCGTAGACGAGCTTGTTCCACATGCGCAGGCCGCCCTTCTTCGACTCGCCGAAGTAGTCGGAGTTGAAGACGCGCGTCACGCCCTGCTCGAGGTCGACGGCGATCAACCTGTCGTCGTCGTAGCCCTCGGCCTTCATGTTCGGCGTGTACACGACCGTCAGCTCGGGCTCGTGGACTTCGCCGTCCGGCTCGAAGTAGAGCTGCTGCTGCATGGCGGCGATGTTCGCGTTCGCGGCCTCGATGAAGAGCCGCGCGGGCGTGCGGAAGTCTGGGTCGTTGCCGATGTAGCCGTCGATCTGCACCATCTCGCGGCCGGCGATATAGGCGTCCTGCGCCTCGGCCCACTTGAGGCCCTCCTCGCGCGTGATCGACTGGTTCTGCCCGTCCGGCTCGTCGGTGACGAGGTAGGTGGAGCGCTTCGAGCGGGAGACGACCTCGGTCTGGACATTGAGGTTGCCGTAGGCGGTCGGCCGCGCGTTCGGCATCTTGGCCGCGAGCTCCTTGACCTCCTCGGGGCTCGGGTTCGCGATTACCTTTGCCGCCTTCGGCAGGCGGAACAGCATCTTTGCCAAGGTCGCTCCTTCGACGTTCGGGCGGACGCGGAATGTTACCGCGGGGCTAGTTGTCGACGGCAAAACGACGCGTGAGGGAGCTGCTGTTGCCCCGGATGTCGGTGGCGATGACGACGAGGTCGTAGGCGGCGTTCCGCAGCTGGCGCGTGTTGAACTTGGCGGGCGACAGGCGGAAGAGATACGCGCCGCGCTGGCCGTAGGAGAAATGGCCACGGAACATCGCCATGTTCTGATACGTGCCGCGCACGTAGACCTTCCAGAAGTTGCCGTCGCCAGGAAGGCGCCCGCGGGCGTCGTAGGCGATCTGCCTCGGCACGACCGCCTTGCCGTCGAGGCCACGAACCTCCCAGCTGACCAGGGCCGGCGTGATCGCTAGCCCACGCCAGCCGCCCGGCGCGTCGATCGTCGGCAGGTCCTCCGCGGCAGCGACGAGGATGACGTTTCCGCGCAGAGCGCCCGGCAAAAGGTCGCGGCCAGTCTCGACGCGGCGGAACGAGATCGACGTGACCAGTGGCGTGGTGCTGTCGCGATAAGGGCCGAGGTGGCCGGGCGCGAGCGGATTGACCGCGAATTCGTTGTCCAGCTCGGTCAGATGGACGTGCTGCGCGGACCGCATCACATGCCCGATAACCGTGGTGTACGCATCGACGTGGTCGCCCACGCTGACGGTTCGGTGGATGTGCCAGTACTCGAATGAGCGCCCGCCGCCGGAATTCACGCGGATCCGCTCCGCATTTGCGACGGTGACTTCGCCCGAGGCCACGGGATAGACCGGTGTCCCGTCGGGCGCCGAGATGTCGATGCCTCGGTGGAGCGTGAACGAGCCGCGCCCACGCAGGACGCCGTCGAGCGTGGCGCGGGAGCTGAAGACGGTGCGCGGGTCGCTGAAGCCGCCGCGCACCGGGTGCTGTCGATCGAAGGGCTTGACCGGCCAGTGATACGAAGCTGGGACCTCGGCCTTGCCGGCCGCGGTCGACTCCCGAGCCTGTGCTCCGATGCCGGCGACGAGCAACGCGGCAGCCGAGACGAGCAGCGGGAGGCGGCGCCGTGCGCCGCGGACTGGAATGAGCGAGTTGGTAGCCATGCCGACCACGCTCGAAGGGAGCCCAAACCGCTCCGGAACGGCCTACCAATGGCCGGCTAACGGCCTCTATCCAGTCGTGGGCAACGGTGCTAAAAAGGGAAGGCTGTGCAGCAGTTCCGGATCCTCGGGCCGCTCGAGGTGACGGGCGAGGATGGCCCCCTACACCTTGGCGGTGCCAAGCAGCGGGCGCTGCTGGCCCTGCTCACGTTGAACGCCGGCCGGGTCGTACCGACCGACACCCTCGTCGACCAGCTCTGGGGCGAGCGGCCTCCGCGCACAGCCGTCACCTCGCTGCAGAACTTCGTTTCGCAGTTGCGCAAGCTGCTCGGCCCCGAAACCGTCCGGACCGCCCCGCCGGGCTATCTCCTGGAGATCGACCGAGACGACGTCGATGCATTCCGCTTCGAGCGCGTCCTCGGCGAGGTGAAGGGGCTGAGCGCCGCCGACCGCTCGGCCCGCCTCTCCGAGGCGCTCGCGATGTGGCGCGGACCGCCGCTTGCCGATTTCACATTCGAAGCGTTTGCGCAGCCCGAGATTCGCAGGCTCGAGGAGCTGCGCGCGGTTGCGCTCGAGGAGCGCATCGCCGCGGACCTCGAGCTCGGCCGTCACGGGGAGCTGATCGGCGAGCTCGAGTCCCTCGTGAGCGACCACCCGCTGCGCGAGCGGCTGCGAAGCGAGTTGATGGTCGCGCTCTATCGCTCGGGACGCCAGGCCGAGGCGCTCCACGTCTACCACGACGCGAGGCACGTCCTCGTCGAGGAGCTAGGAGTCGAGCCGGGCAGACCGCTCCAGGAGCTGTTCGCCGCGATCCTGCGCCACGATGTGGGCCTCGACCTGAACGGTGGCGAGAGGTCTGCCGCGGTCGACGATCACCTCGACGCGATCGCGGGCGCGCTCGTCGGCGGGAGGCTCGTGGTCGTCCTTGGACCTGGGGTCAACGCCTGCTCGATGTCGACTGGGAACGGCGGCAGCTTGCCGGTTCGCGACGAGCTCGCGCAGCGGCTCGCGGAGGCGTTCTCCTGTCCTCCCGAGCACGCTGCCGAGCTGACGAAGGTTGCGCAGTACATCGCCGTCACGCGCGGCGTCGGCCCCCTCTACGACGAGCTCCACGCGCTCCTCGACCGCGAGCACTCGCCGGGCCCCGTGCATCGCTTTCTCGCCGAGCTGCCCGGCTTGCTCCGCGAGCGCAAGGTGCCGCAGCCGCTCTTCGTGACGACGAACTACGACCGCGCGCTCGAGCGTGCGTTCGCCGACGCGGATGAGCCTGTCGAAGTCGTCACATACGTGTCGATCGGCCGTGAGCGCGGACGGTTTCTTCACCGGTCGGCGGACGGAGGCGTGCACGTGATCACGAGCCCGAATGCCTACGCAGACGTTCCACTCGATCGGCGGCCCGTGCTCCTGAAGATCCACGGTGAGGTCGACCTCGAACCGGCTCGCGACTCGGAGAGCTTCGTCGTCAGCGAGGACGACTACATCGCGTACCTCACCGAGAGCGGCATCGCCGGTGTACTACCGGTGACGCTGGCCGCGCGGCTGCGCCGCAGCCACTTTCTCTTCCTCGGCTACGGCCTCGTCGACTGGAGCTTCCGCGTCTTCCTGCAGCGCCTGTGGCCGGACGAGCAGCCCGGCTATCGCTCGTGGGCCGTGCAGCCGCAAGCGAGCGCGCTCGAGCGTGACTTCTGGCGGCGACGCGCCGTGGAGCTGGTCGACTCCCCGCTCGAGGACGAGGTCGAGCGCCTGCGGGCGCACGTGAACGCGGCGACCTCGACATGAGCACGCTCGTCGACGTTGCGCCGCCGGCGAGCCCGTACAAGGGGCTCGCGCCGTACGAGGATTCCGAGCTCGACGCCTTCCTTTTCTTCGGCCGCTCCCGTGAGACCGAGGTCGTCGCGGCGAACGTGCTCGCGTCGCGGCTCACCGTCCTCTACGGCCCGAGCGGAGTCGGCAAGAGCTCGCTCCTACGCGCGGGCGTGGTTCGCGCGTTGCGGGCTGAGCCGGGCTTCCCGCGGCCGGCGGTCGTCGTGTACGGGTCGTGGGCCGGCGACCCGCTGACGGGGCTTGACGAAGCCTCGCGCACCGCAGTCACGCATGCGCTGGGCCGCGAGCCGGCTGACGCGCCCGGCGGGCTGGCGGATCGCCTCGCGGCGTGGAGTGCCGAGCTCGGTGCTGAGCTGTGCCTGCTCCTCGACCAACTCGAAGAGCTCTTCCTCTACCACCCCGCGGCGGACGGAGCCGGCGGCTTCCTCGACTTGTTACCTGAGCTCGTCAACCGACCGGGGCTCCGCGTGAACGTACTCCTCGGCATCCGCGACGACTCACTCTCTCAGCTGGACGTCTTCAAGAACCGCATCCCCGCCCTGTTCGGGAATTCGCTTCGCCTCGACCACCTCGATCGCGAAGCCGGAAAGGAGGCGATTCTCGGGCCGCTCCAGTGCTACGCCTCTCTCGCCGGGCCCGAGGCCAGCGTTGGAATCGAGTCCGAGCTCGTCGAGTCCGTGCTCGACGAGGTGGCCGCGGGTCGGATCGAGTCGGGCCGCACGAGGCGTCGCTCAGCGCCCGACGCCGATCCGGCGGTCAGCAGGATCGAGACTCCATATCTCCAGCTCGTCCTGCAGCGCATCTGGGAGGTCGAACGGGAACGCGGATCGACACTCCTGCGTCTGGACACCTTCCGAGACCTCGGAGGTGCGCAGCGGATCGTCGAGAACCATCTCGAGCGCGCGTTGCAGGCCCTGAGTCCGGCCGAACAGGATGCGGCGGCGAACGTCTTCGGACACCTCGTAACTCCATCGGGCACGAAAATCGCCCACGGAGTCACCGACCTCGCGAGTTACGCCGAGATCGGCGAACGAGAGCTGGAGCCGGTGCTGAGATCGCTCGCCGGGCTGCGAATCCTCCGGCCACTTTCGAGGAACGGTGGGGGTGGTCCGCGCTACGAGATCTATCACGACGTTCTCGCGGGTGCGGTGCTCGACTGGCGAACTCGGCACGAGGCCGAGCGCGTCCTCGAGCACGAGCGGCACGCTGCACGCATCCGAAATCGGCGTTTCGCCCTGATCGCCGCCGCCGCACTGGTCGCGCTTGCGATCGTCTCCGCGATTGCGGTCTACGCGCTCGTCCAGAGATCAGATGCGCGCGAGAGCGCTCGACGGGCGCGGCAGAGCGAGCGCTCGGCGCGAGCCGGAGAGCTGGCCGCCAGGGCCGAGTCGGAGCTTGGGGTCGATCCCGTTCGCAGCCTCGACCTCGCGACGCGCGCCGCGAGGCTGGAGCCGGAGGGGGCCGGAGGGGATGTTCTTCGGCGCGCGCTGGGCGAGTCGCACGCGCGATTGGATCTCACCGCGGGCCGTGGCCCGGCGAACGCCGCGGCATACAGCCCCGACGGCGCACGAGTCGTGACTGCGTCGGATGACGGGTTCGCGCGGATCTTCCGGGCGCGTGACGGAAAGCAGGTTGCTGCTCTCCGTCATGGGGCAAGCGTGAGCAACGCACTCTTCAGTGAAGACGGTCGGCTGCTCGTGACGGCCGCCCGCGACGGCACCGTTCGGCTCTGGACTCCGGCCGGCGGGCGGTTGCGCACGCTCCGCACGGACGGGAGCGTGCTCGATCTGGCGCTCTCGGCCGACTCGAGGATGGCAGTGGCCACGACGGCGACGGGCGGCCTGTATGCATGGAGCCTCGACGCCAGACAGGCACCTCGGGTCTTTCGTGAACCCAAACCGGCCCCCCGCGTGGCGATCAGCCCGGACGGCCGTTATGCAGCGACAGGGGGAGCCGATCGCTTCGCCCGCGTCTACGACCTCGGCTCGGCCGGAAGCCGCCCGCTCTTCGAGCTCGCTCACGACGGCACCGTCCTCAGTCTCGCCTTCGGTCGCCGAAAGGAGATGCTGGCGACGGGAAGCGCGGACCACCTGGCCCAGACCTGGGATCTGCGCCGAGGCACGCCGGCTCTCCGGCTGACGGGGCTCGAAGGGCGAGTGGCCGACGTGGCCGTCAGCCGTTTGGGCCAGTTCGTCGGCGCAGCGAGCGCCGACGGCACCGCGCGCGTCTGGGACGTCGCCATTGCCCCGCGCGGGAGGCCGGTTGCCATTCCGGTGGGCCACACGAACTTCGTGAACGACATCGCGTTCAGCCGTGACGGCCTCTTCGTGGTGACCTCGAGCAGGGACGGGACCGCACGCGTCTGGAAGTCCGACGGCGGGAACCTCCAGGGCATACTCAGGGGCCAGGCGAGCGCGATCCGCGGAGCAAGCTTCAACCCCGCTGGATCCAGAGTGCTCACGTACGCCGAAAACGGGTCGGTCCGCATCTGGGATCCCGGCATCGACCCCGAGCTTCCCGTTATCGGTCGTCACCGCCGCCCGGTCGAAACGCTCGATCTCGTCCGAGGACTCGCCGTCACTTCGAGCCACGAGAGGACGGTTCGGATCCAGAGGCTCGACGGGCAGGGCGCGGTCGAGCTCCGTCACCCAGCGCCCGTCGACGACGCGGCATTCAGCCGAGACGGACGTCTTGTCGTCACGGCCTCGGCCGACAAGGCCGTTCGCGTCTGGCGCGCCACCGGGTCTCTTAGCGAGACCCTCAGACAGCCTGCGGCGGTCAACGCTGCCGCC
>JBKPFD010000013.1:0-3191 GCA_046729155.1 Actinomycetota bacterium | reverse complement strand
CCCGGATCGCGGCGACGGTTTCCTCGAACGTCATCCCGCGCGGGATCTCCTCGGAGAGGAAGAGGCCGATCACCTCGCCCGGGTCGCGGGTCTTGACCTCTTCCCCCGGGATGACGAACAGGCCGGTGCCGCGGGCGGCTTCGGCAACCTCGAGCGCGCCGCCGAACGCGTTGTGGTCGGTGACGGCGATCGCGCCGAGCCCCTGGGAGAGCGTGTGCTGGACGAGGAGTTCCGGCTCGACCTGGCAGTCGTGCGACCAGCTCGTGTGCAGGTGGAGATCGCAGAGGATCCAGTCGCGGTCGGCGAGCGGCTCCCCGGGGCGGCGGATGCGGCGGCGGCGGCCTGCGACTCCGCGGTACAGCTCGTCCAGCTCGTGCGCGGCATCGGCGAAGGTCCTGCCCTCGATGCTGCGGCGGGCCTCGTCGCCGAGCTTGGCGCGCAGCGGCTCGTCCTCGGCGAGGCGGGCGAGCGCCGCCGCCGCGAGCTCGGGCTGCTCCTGGACGCCGGGCGGCGAGGCGATCGCGGCTCCGGCGGCAGCCGCCTCGAGGGAGACGCGCGGCAGGCCGTCGAGCGCGGGGACGAAGATCGCGGCGTCGTTCAGCAGCCGCGCACGCGAGCGGCCATCTCGTGCCGTGCGCACGTGCACGCGCCCCCGGAGGCGCGCCGGCACCGTCGGCCTTCCGCTGAGCGGCTTCGTCCGCAGGAAGACGAGCTCCCAGTCCGGCAGCTCCCGCATCGCGCGCAGAGCCGCGCGACTGAGGGGCCGCTCGGTCGGGCGCCACTCGAGCACGACGAGCGGGCGCTTCTCGCCGGGATGGAAGAGCTGCGGGTCGACGCCCTCGGGGACAAGGTGGTACTCGCCGGGAAAGCGCTGCGAGGCCGCGTGCGCCACCTCGGGCGAGGCGGCGACGAGCGCGTCGATCCTGGCCAGGAGGCGCTCGCGGCGCGACCGCGCGGGCGGATATCCCAGCCGGTCGGGGCTGAAGAAGGAGGCTACGGTCAACGCCTTCGCGTCTCGGAGTGCGAGATACGACAGGCTCGGCAGGCCGGGCTCGAGCCCGTGCACGAGGTCGAAGCCGCCGCGCTCGAGCGCCAGCGCGAGGTTCGCCCGCACGCCGACGGGCAGGCCGACCTGGCTCCGGCGGGAGATCGGCACCGCGGGCCCGAGCGCGATCAGCGGAGCGTCGGCTCCGTCCTGCAGCGCCCGGCGGCCGGCGAGGAGGTCCGTCGCGCGCGTAGACGGCGCCAGCACCGTCACGGAATGTCCGAGCGCTCGCAGCGCGTCGGCGACACCGGCCGCGTGCTCGTTCACGTCGTGAGGCTGCGACCAGGCGAACGGCGTGACGAGACAGATGCGCACGGCCGGGATCCGAGTGTACGCAAGCCGGTGCCGTAGAGTTCCCTGCATGCCGGCCGTTTCCCAAGAGGAGAAGCGCCGCCAGATCCTCGACGCAGCCGTGCGCGCATTCGCGCGCAAGGGCTACCACGCGTGCCGGGTGGGCGAGATCGCGGAGGAGGCCGGGGTCGCCTACGGGCTCGTCTACCACTACTTCCCGTCGAAGGAGGCGCTGCTGCAGACGATCTTCCGCGAGACGTGGGAGCAGATGCTCGCGCGCATCCGCGAGGTCGAGGAGGGCAGCGACCCGGCCGGCGAGAAGGTGCGCAAGGTGACCGCACTGCTCCTGCGAACCTGGAGACGCGATCCGGATCTCGTGCGCGTGCTCGTCCGCGAGGTGACGCGCAGCCCCGAGCAGCTCCAGCAGCAGATCGACGAGATCGGCCACGCGTACGGGGCGCTCGAGCGGATCGTGGCGAGCGGCCAGGCGAGCGGCGAGTTCCGGGCCGACCTCGACGCGAAGGTTGCGGCGACCGTCTTCTACGGCGCGCTCGAGGAGACGCTCACCGGCTGGGTGATGGGCCAGCTCCCGGACTCGGACGAGGACATCGCCCGGGCCGAGCAGAACGTCGCGGAGATCCTCTGCGACGGTCTGAGCAGCTCGTAGCTGACGAAAACTACGTCATCCTTGCGCGTCTTTGCCTGAAATTCTGCTGCGATTGATTCGTCAATCAACGCCATGATTTGCAGCCTGACGGCTAGTCAAGGAAGATTGATTTTCGATCGAAAATCGCGAAGCGAGATTAAAACTTGCATTTTTCGTTCTGCGGTCTAGAATCTCGCGCGCTCGGCGCAGAGAAAGGCTCGGCGGACTTCTCCGCCCGAGGGGGAGGGGGCCTCATGATGAGGCCCCCTCATAATAGGTTCGGGCTATCAGCTGTATACCGGCGGGCGTCTAGCCCGTTTGTGGCGTCCTCTGCCGCGCCGTCTTGCGGGCGTGCTTCTTGATGAACTGCTCGACCGCGTCGTGGGCCTCGTCGTCCTTGAGCTGCTTCGGCGGCGACTTCATCAGGTAGGCGCTCGGGCCCTCGCGCGCCCCGCCGACGCCGTTGTCGAGCGCGAGCTTCGCCAGCCGCACCGCGTCGATGACGATGCCGGCCGAATTCGGTGAGTCCCACACCTCGAGCTTGAGCTCGATGTTCAGCGGTACGTCGCCGAACGACGAGCCCTCCATGCGGATGTACGCCCACTTGCGGTCGGTCAGCCACGGCACGTAGTCGGACGGGCCGACGTGGACGTTCTGCTCGCCGAGGTCGTAGTCGAGCATCGACGTGACCGCGTTCGTCTTCGAGATCTTCTTCGACTCGAGTCGCTCGCGCTCGAGCATGTTCAGAAAGTCGGAGTTGCCGCCGACGTTCAGCTGCATCGTCTTGTCGAGCCGCACGCCGCGCTCACGGAAGAGGCTCGTCAGCACGCGGTGCGTGATCGTCGCACCGACCTGGGACTTGATGTCGTCGCCGATGATCGGCAGGCCGGCGTCCTCGAACCGCTTCTGGAAATGGCCGCCCTTGGCAATGAAGACCGGCATGCAGTTCACCATCGCGCACCCGGCCTGCAGGATCTGCTCCGTGTACCACTTCGTCGCCTCTTCGGAGCCGACGGGGAGGTAGCTGACGACGACGTCCGTGCCGGTCTCCTGGAGGATGCCGGCGACGTCGTCGGTGTCGCCGGGCGCCTTCTCGACGACCGCGGACAGATACTTGCCCAGCCCGTCGTGCGTCATCCCACGCGAGACCTTGACGCCCGTCTTGGGCACGTCGGCGAACTTGATGGTGTCGTTTGGATGGGCCCAGAT
>JBKPFD010000012.1:0-20706 GCA_046729155.1 Actinomycetota bacterium | reverse complement strand
GCACGTCGAGACGCTCGCTACCGGCGACACACACGCGCACAACGCAAAACGCGCGCTGCTCCAGGACGCCATGGTCGCGATCGGCCACCGCACCTCGCTCGAGGGCGCTGAGCGCGAGCGCCGCGGAAACCACGAGTGCGTTCTGCTCTCGCCGACCGACCTGGCCGACCGCTTCCCGGAAGACCGCGACGCAGTCGCGCGCACGACCGAGCTCGCCGAGCGCCTCGAGTTCGATCTAACGCAGGAGCTCGGCTACCGCTACCCCGATTTCTCGGACCGGGACGGGCCGGCGATCGCACAGCTGACCGCCGTTTGCAACCGCGCGGTCGAGGACCGCTACGGCGGCGCGAACGGACACAAGAAGCGAGCCCGCGCCCGCCACGACGAGGAGCTCGCCCTGATCGGCGAGCTCGGCCTCGCCGGTTTCTTCCTGCTCCACTGGGAGGTGCTCGAGCTGGCGAAGGAGGTCGCGCGCGAGGTCCGAGGCCGCGAGTCGCCGAGGCACTCGCTTCCGCCCGGGCGTGGGCGGGGCAGCTCGGTCGGTTCGCTCGTCTGCTACCTGACCGGCCTCTCGCACGTCGACCCGGTCGGCGCCGGGCTTTCGCTCGGTCGCTTCCTGAACCGGGAGCTCGACTCCGTCCCCGACATCGACCTCGATTTCCCGCGCGACATCCGCGAGAAGCTGATCGTCGCTCTCACAGAGCGCTACGGCCACGAGCATGCGGCGCTGGTCGCGAGCTTCTCGACGTACCACTCGCGCGGCGCGATCCGGGACGTGGGCAAGGCGCTCGGCCTGCCCTTCGGCGAGCTGGAGCGACTCGCCCGCGTCACGGAGGGCAACCCGCGGCGGGTCGGAGAGGAGATCGCGCGCCTGCCCGGCGGCGAGGAGAAGCTGCGGTCGCCGCGCTGGCGCGCACTGGCCGAGCTCTCCGCAGAGATCGCCGGCCTGCCGCGGCACATCTCGCAGCACCCGGGAGGCATGGTCATCTCGACGCGCCCGCTCGTCGAGCTCGTCCCGGTGCAGCCGGCGGCGATGGAAGGGCGCCAGATCTGCCAGTGGGACAAGGACTCGTGCGCCGACGCGGGCTTCTTGAAGATCGACCTGCTCGGGCTCGGCATGCTCTCCGCGGTCGAGGACTGCGTCGTGCAGATCGCCAACGTGCGGGGCGAGACGATCGACCTCTCGCGCATCTCGCTCGAGGACGAGGCCGTCTACGAGGAGATCCAGCATGCCGACACGATCGGGGACTTCCAGATCGAGAGTCGCGCGCAGATGCAGAGCCTCCTGCGGACGCGGCCCGAGAACCTCGACGACCTCACGATCCAGGTTGCGCTCGTCCGGCCGGGGCCGATCCAGGGCAAGGCCGTGCACCCGTTCATCGAGCATCGCCAGCGGCTGCGCGAGGATCCCGACTTCGTCCCGTCCGTTGACCACCCGCTGCTCGCCGAGCCGCTCCGCGAGACGCTCGGCGTCGTCGTCTTCCAGGACCAGGTGCTCGAGGTCGCGATCGCTCTTGCCGGCTTCACGATCGGCGAGGCCGAGGGGCTGCGGCGGGCGATGAGCCGGAAGCGGAGCGAGGCCGCGATCGAGGCCTTCCGCGGGCGGTTCGTCGAAGGTGCGGTCGCGAAGGGCGTCGACGCGAAGCTCGCCGACTCGGTCTACGACAAGCTCGTCGGCTTCTCGGGGTTCGGCTTCCCGAAGTCGCACGCGGCAGCATTCGGCCTGCTCGCGTACCAGTCGGCCTGGCTGCGTCACCACTACCCGGCGGAGTTCCTGTGCGCGCTCCTCAACGCCCAGCCGATGGGCTTCTACCCGCCGGCAAGCCTCGTCCGGGACGCCCAGCGGCGCGGCGTCGAGGTGCGGCCGCCGCACGTGAACCGCAGCGAGGCGAAGTGCTCGCTGGAGGACGGTGCCGTGCGTATCGGGTTCGAGTACGTCGAACGAGTGGGGGAGGAGGACGCCAAGGCACTCGCCGAGGAGCGAGCCCGGAACGGCCCCTTCCGGAGCGTCGTCGAGCTCGCGCAGCGCACGCCGCTCTCCCGTGAAGGCCTCGAGAGCCTGCTCGCCTCCGGGGCGTGCGATTCACTCGGGGTGTCGAGACGGGCGTTGCTCTGGGAGCTGGGGCTCGTTCCGCGCTCCGAGAGCGTGCCCGGCTCCGGCGGCGAGGAGCGGCAACTCGCCCTGCCGCTCGACCCGACCGCGGAGACGCCGCGGCTTCCGGAGCAGACCGCCTGGGAGCGCATGCTGGCCGACTACCGGCGCACGAGCCTCTCGGTGGGCGTGCACCCGATGCAGCTCCTGCGCCCGCACCTGCCGTCGACCGTCCTTTCCAGCCAGGCCCTGTGCCAGGCACCGGACCGGGCTCGAGTGGCTGTGGCCGGCATGGCCGTGGCCCGACAGCGCCCCGCGACCGCGAACGGCGTCGTCTTCATGCTGCTCGAGGACGAGTTCGGCCAGGTGAACCTGATCGTCCCGCCGCCCGTCTACGAGCGCCACCGCGCAATCGTGCGCGGCGAGCCGCTCGTCCTCGCCCGCGGCACGTTCGAGCGCGTCGACCGCAACCAGAACGTCGTCGTCCGCGAGTTGGAGACCCTGGCCCCGCTCGCCCGCAAGATCTCAGGAGCGGCAGACCTGGTCAGCGCGCTGCCCGAGGCGCACCACTTCGGCCACCGCTAGGCTGCCGCACCGGTGAGTGCGGCACCGGTTGTCGTGATCACCGGCGCCTCGGCCGGCGTTGGGCGCGCCACAGCGCGCGCGTTCGCACGGCTGGGCTCGCCGCTGGCGCTCCTGGCGCGGGACGAGGACGGCCTTGCTGCCGCTCGCGACGAGGCCGAGGCCGAGGGCGTTCCGACGCTGGCGCTCGCGACCGACGTCGCCGACGCCGACCAGGTCGAGGCGGCCGCCGAACGTGCCGAAAAGGAGCTCGGCCCGATCGAGATCTGGGTCAACAACGCCATGGCGACGATCTTCGCTCCGTTCGCCGAGGTCACTCCCGACGAGTACCGTCGCGCGACCGAGGTCACCTACCTCGGCACGGTCTACGGGACCATGGCCGCGCTGAAGCGGATGCTCCCGCGCGACCGCGGATCGATTGTCCAGGTCGGCTCGGCGCTGGCATACCGGGCAGTTCCCCTGCAGGCCGCCTATTGCGGCGCGAAGCACGCGATCAGAGGCTTCACCGAGTCGCTGCGCACAGAGTTGCTCCACGACGGCAGCGGCGTGAACGTGACCATGGTGCAGCTGCCGGCGCTCAACACGCCGCAATTCGAGCTCGCCCGCAGCAAGATGCCCCGTCGCGCGCGCCCGGTCGCGCCGATCTATGAGCCGGAGGTCGCAGCCGACGCGATCGTCTTCGCCGCGGGTCGCGGTCGCCGAGAGGTCTGGGCAGGCGGCTCGACCGTGGCCACCATCCTCGGCCAGCGCATCGCGCCCGGGCTCGGTGATCTCTACCTCGCGCGGACGGGCTACGAGGCACAGCAGAGCGATGAGCCCGAGACCGAACGCCCGGACAATCTCTTCGAGCCCGTGCCCGCGGATCACGGCGCGCACGGCCGCTTCTCGGCCGAGGCGAAGAGCCGGAGCGTGCAGCTCTGGGCGACGAAGCATCGAGGCGTGGTCGGGCTTCTCGCCGGCCTGGCGCTCGCCGGCCTGCTTCGCCGATAAGCGTGCGCCGGGACGGATACGTACCGATCCGCGATTACGCCGCCATCGGCGACGGCCGAACGGTCGCCCTCGTCGCGCGCGACGGAGCCATCGACTGGCTCTGTCTTCCCGACATCGACTCGCCGAGCGTGTTTGCGGCGCTGCTCGACGCCGAGGGAGGGGGCTCCTTCGCGGTCACGCCAGCAGGAAGCTTCGAAGCAGATCGCCGCTACCGCGAGCACAGCAACGTGCTCGAAACCACGTTCCACGCGGCCGCGGGGGTGGCGCGCGTCACCGACGGGATGGCGCTGGGGAGCTCCGACGGCCTGACGCCCCTGCGCGAGATCGTCCGCAGCGTGGAGTGCATCGAGGGCGAGGTCGAGCTGGGTTGGCACTTCGAGCCTCGGCTCGACTATGCGCAGCGAACGTGCCGCTTCGAGCAGCGAGGCGACGCCGTGCTCGCGGAGGCGCGCGGGAGCGCAATCGTCCTGGCCGCGTGGGGTGCGGGGGAGACCGCCACCGATGACGGACGCATCTCGGGGACGTTCTCGCTGGCGGCGGGCGAAGCCGCCTTGTTCTCGCTCACCGCGACGGGCCGACACCCGGCAGTGCTCGTCGGCCGAGACGACGCGGCCGCGCGTCTCGACGAGGCCGATCGCTTCTGGCGCGAGTGGACCGGGACGCTCCAGTACGACGGTCCGTGGCGCGACGCGGTTCTCCGCAGCGCCCTCGCGCTCAGGCTCCTCGTCTACGCCCCGTCCGGCGCGATCGTGGCCGCAGCGACGACCTCGCTCCCTGAGGAGCTGGGCGGCTCGCGGAATTGGGATTACCGCTACACCTGGCTGCGCGATGCCGCCTTCACGCTCGACGCTTTCACGGCGCTGGGCTGCGAGGAGGAGGCGCGCGCGTTCTTCTGGTGGCTGATGCATGCAACACGCCTCACTCAGCCCAGGCTTCAAGTGCTCTACGGCGTCGACGGCGGCATCGAGGCCGACGAAGTGGAGCTCGACCACCTGCACGGGTACCGCGGCTCCAGTCCGGTTCGTGTCGGCAACGGTGCCAGCGAGCAAGTACAGCTCGACGTGTACGGCTCGATCCTGGACGCGGCTTGGGGGCACTTCCGCGCGCACGGCGATCTCGGCGGGGAGACGGGGAAAGCCGTTGCGAAGATCGCGGACTACGTCGCCGAGCACTGGCGGGACCCCGACTCCGGCATCTGGGAGGTTCGAAGCGAGCCGACGAATTTCATCCAATCGAAAGCGATGTGCTGGGTGGCGCTCGATCGCGCTGCGCGCCTCGCCGACGAGGGCGTCCTTCCCGACCGGTCTCGAGACTGGCGCAGAGAGGCGGAAAAGATCCGGCGCTTCATCGACACAGAGGGCTGGGACGAGGGCATGCGCTCGTACGTGCGAGCGACGGATCTCCAGGAGCTGGACGCGAGCCTCCTGCTCCTCCCGATCGTCGGCTTCGACGGCGGCCCTCGGGTCGCCGCGACGGTCGACGCCGTCCGACGCGAGCTCGCGCGCGGCCCGTTCGTCCAGCGTTACCGGGGCCAAGACGGCGTCGAGGGGGAGGACGCGCCGTTCCTTACGTGCTCGTTCTGGCTGGTCGACGCGCTCGCCAGGCTCGGCCGGCTCGGAGAAGCGCGGGAACTGATGGACGAGCTCGTGGGCCTCGCCAACGACGTCGGCCTGTACGCAGAAGAGATCGACGCGGAGAGCCGGGAGTTCCTGGGCAACTTCCCGCAGGCGCTCGTCCACCTCGCGCTCATCAACGCGGCGGTCTCGATCACGAAGCGCGAAGGGGCTTCGTGAGCGTTCTCGGGGCACTTGCAGGCGGCTTCGTCGGCACCGTCGTGCTCACGTCGAGCCTGCGCTTGAGCCAGGAGCTCGGCCTGACACGGATGGACATTCCGCTTCTGCTCGGAACGATTTTCTCGACGGATCGGCGGCGGGCGAACCTGGTCGGCTACGCGTTGCACTTCACGAACGGGCTGGCTTTCTCGCTCGTGTACGCGTTCGTCTTCTTCGCGGTCGACCAGGCAGGATGGCTCTTTGGAGCCGCGCTGGGGCTCGTCCACGCGGTCTTTGCGGGCGGGGCGCTGGTCAACGTCCTGCTCCCGGCCGTCCATCCGCGGATGGGCACGCCGTGGAGCGACGCGCGCGCGACGCCGATTCTCGAGCCTCCCGGGTTCATGCTCCGCAACTACGGGCGGCACACGGCGATCGCCACCGTGGTCGCCCACATCGCCTACGGAGGGATCGTCGGGGGCTTCGCGGCAGGGTTCTAGCCCTCGTACGGGGCCAGCTCAAGTGCGCGCTCGAAGGCGGCGCGGTCGTGCACCGGCTCGCCGTGCGCCACGATCACCTGCTCGAACGGGAACTCGAGCAACGCGCGCAGGGCCGGCAGCACGCGCTCCTCGTGCCACGCCGTACCCCAGACACGCAGCTCGCCGTTCGGGGCGGTGAGCGCGTCGGCGAAGACGAGCACGCGCTGCTCGGGAAGCCAGAGCGGCGTCTCGTTGCGGCCGCGCCCGTCGTAGAGCGCGAGAAATCCGCCGGGGAGCTCGTAGCCGGGCTCCACGTACTCGAGCTCGGTGTCCGGGACGTCGCCGCGGAAGTAGACGTGCGGGCCGTACGCACGCGCTCCGTAGCGGCAGACGAAGAGGTCCACGTCGCGCACGTGGTCCGGCTTGAGCACGACGACCATGGTCGGAGGCCTGGCGTCGAGCCGCTCCCAGACCGGGTCGGCGTCGTCTTCGGGCGCGAGGGGGTCGAGGAGCGCGACCTCACCGCGGGACTCGACGCACGTCGACGCGACGACGGGCCCCCAGTCGAGCCCCGATCGCCAGTCCGGATGCTCACGAAGCCAGATCCAAAGTCCGGGAGCGACGTCGCGGATCTCGGTCACATGTCCTCGATCTCGAGCGCGAAGCGCGGCAGCCGCCTGGCGACCGCGCGGTTGAAGGCCTCTGCGTACTCCTCCGCCGCATCCTCCTCCATCGCCGAGGCGAACGAGTCGCGCAGCTCGGCGAGGATCTCGGTGCCCGTCTCGACGAGATCCATGTAGTCGCCATAGCGCTCTTCGGCCTCGTCGCGGTCGGCGGAGTCGTAGGCGCGCTCTGCGGCTTCGCAGTCGCGGATCAAGTCGGCGTGCTCGCGCTCGAAGAGCTCGAGCTGGCGGCGGATCGGATCGGCGAACCGGCGGCGGATCACACGAGCTCCCGGTAGACGGCCAGGTGGGCCTTGGCGGCGGCGGCCCAGGTCAGCTCGTCGCGGGCCCGCTCGGCTCCGCGCCTGGCCTCGTCGAGGGCCGCCGGGTCGGTGAGCAGCTCACGGGCGGCGTCGGCGAGCGCATCGACGTCTCCGCCGGGCACGACGCGGCCCGCACCGAACCTGCGGACGGGCTCGGCAATGCCGCCGGCGTCGTACGCGACGACGGGCACGCCCGCGCCGAGCGCCCGCAGCAGCGCACCGCTCTGGTCGATCTCGGGCCGGTACGGAAAGAGGGCGACCGTCGTCTCGCCGAGCGCGCGGTCGACCTCCACGTCGGACAGGAAGCCGAGGCGCCACTCGGCACGGTCCCCGGCCAGCTCGCGGTAGCGCTCGACGGGCTCGAGCGGGTCGCCCGCAACGAGGAGCCGCGCCCCGTCCACCCGCTTCGCTGCCTCGATCGCGTCACCGAGGCCCTTGTAGGGGCGGATGATCCCGAGCGAGAGGAGCGTCCGCCCGTCATCCGCGCGCGGAGGGTCGCTCCGGAAGACGGGGTGCGGGATGACCCGGAGATGGTCCGCCGGCACGCCGAGACCCGCGAGCGTCTCGCGACCGTGCTCGCTGTGCACGACGACCCGTTCGAACTTCGCGAGCAGCCGCCGCCAGAGGTCGTGCTTCGCCGCCGTCCGTCGTGGGAGCAGGTCATGCGCGGTGAAGACGGCCGGCGCGCGCAGCCGTAGCAGGCGGTCGTCCAGCTCCGGCGCGGCGAGCCACTGCATGTGGACGACGTCGGCCTGCCGCCGCGCCAGCCGGGCCAGGCCGACAGGGTGCTCGAAGAGCTTCACGGGGATGCGCAGGCGAGACCGATGGAAGACGCGAGAGCTGACCGGGTAGAAGAGCTCGCTTCGCCTGTAGCCGTCGGGCTCGGGCGGCTCGCCGAAGCGAAACGGCGACGTGACGAGCTCGACGTCCGCGCCCGCCCTGGCGAGCGCAGAGGCGAGCGCGTGGTCGTACGGCGGCGTGAACGCCGGCGGGTCGGCGAGGAGCACACGCATCGCGCGCCTAGACTAGCCCTCTGCTCTCGCGGGCCATCACCTTCGAAGAGGCGCGCGCTGCCTTCCCCGTCCTGGAGCGGCTGGCGTACCTGAATGCAGGCACGACAGGGCCGATCGCGCGCGCGACCGTCGACGCGATGCACACGGAGCTGCAGGCGGATCTCGAGCGCGGCCGGTTCGGCCGGCCGTACTTCGACCGCATGCTCGAGCTCCGCTCAGAAGTGCGCGAGCGGCTCGCGCGCCTGATCGGCGTGGCTCCCGAGTCCGTTGCGCTCACGAGCTCGACGACGGACTCCTGCAACATCGTCCTGACCGGCCTCGGCTTGCTGCCCGACGACGAGGTCGTGACCACCGACGAGGAGCACTTCGGTCTTCTCGGTGCGCTTCACGCATCCGGCGCGCGTGTCGTCGTCGCCTCCGCGAGCGGAGTGCTCGATGCGGTGACGGCGAAGACGAGGCTCGTCGCGCTCTCGCACGTCTCGTGGGCGACGGGGAACCGCCTCGATCCGGCGGCCATCAGGTCGGAGACGGGAGTGCCGGTGCTCGTCGACGGCGCGCAGTCCGTCGGCGCCATCCCCGTCGACGCGAGCGGCGTCGACTTCTACACCGTCTCCTGCCAGAAGTGGCTCTGCGGGCCGGACCCGACCGGCGGGCTGTACGTCCGCGATCCCGAGGGGCTGCGCGTCGCGCTGCCGACCTACCTCTCCCAGACCGAATCCGAGCCGGATGGCTCGTTCGTGCCGGCGGAGGGCGCCCTCCGCTTCGACTCGGGCTGGCTGTCGGTTCCCTATCTGGCGGGGCTGATCGCCGCGCTCGACACGGCGCCCGACTGGCGCTTCGACCGCGCGCGCGAGATGACCGGCCGCTGCCACGAACTGCTGGCCGGGCGCTTCCGCGTCGTCACGGAGCCGGGAGCGTCGACGCTCGTCTCGTTCGAGCCCGAGGGCGACGCCGAGGAGGTCGCGAACGAGCTCTTCGAGCACGGCGTCGTCGTTCGCAACCTCCCGAAGACGAACCTCGTGCGCGTGTCATGCGGCTACTGGACGAGCGACGAGGATCTCGACCGGCTCGTCGCCGCGCTTACGACGTGACCGCCGTCCGCAGCCCGAGCTCGCCGGCGATCGGCCGCAGCGCCTCGATCACGAACCTGATGTGTTCGTCCAGCTCGACGCCGAGCTCCTCCGCGCCCTTGTAGACGTCGTCCCGGTTCACGCCCGCGGCGAAGGACGGCTGCTTCAGCTTCTTCTTGACGGACTTGGGCTCGAGCGTCTCGATGCCGTCAGGCCGCACGAGCCCGCAAGCGTGGACGAAGCCCGAGAGCTCGTCGCAGGCGAAGAGCGTCTTCTTGAGGAGCGTGTCGCGGGGGAGGTCGAGGTGCTCGGCGTGGGAGAGGATCGCCTCGATCATCTCCTCCGGATAGCCCTCCTCGCGCAGGATCGGCGCGCCGTCCTGCGGGTGCTGCTCGAGCGTCGGGTGGATCTCCCAGTCGAAGTCGTGCAGCAGCGCGGTCGCGCACCAGAGCTCCTCGTCCTCGCCGAACTTGCGGGCGTATGCGCGGACGGAGGCCTCGACGGCGAGGGCATGGCGACGGAGTGCCTCGCTCTCCGTATGGCGCGTCAGCGTGTCCCAGGCGCGTTCCCGGCTGATCTCCAAGCGAGGAGTACCATAGCCACTCGCCCGTGTCCCAGATCGCCGTCGCCGATGCCGTGATGGAGTCCTTCGTGATCGAGGGCGGGCGCCCGCTCAACGGCACGGTGAAGGCCGCCGGGAACAAGAACGGCGCGCTTCCGATCCTCGCCGCATGCCTGCTCACCCCGGAGCCGGTCGTGCTGCAGAACGTGCCGCAGATCCGCGACGTCGAGACGATGGTCGAGCTGCTGCGCGACCTTGGAGTCGAGATCGAGTGGACGGGGGCGAACGAGCTGCGCGTGCACGCCGCGTCGGTGGACAAGGTCGAGCTCGACGAGCGGCTCTGCAGCCGGATCCGCGCGTCGATCCTCCTTGCCGGCCCGCTGCTCGCGCGCGCCGGCCGCGCCGTCGTACCGCCGCCGGGCGGCGACGTGATCGGCCGCCGGCGGCTGGACGCGCATATTCACGCCTTCCAGGAGCTCGGCGCCGAGGTCACCGCAAACCGCCGCTACGACATGCGCGCGGACCGCCTGCAGGGCGCGCACGTCTTCCTCGACGAGCCGAGCGTCACGGGCACCGAGAACGCCGTCATGGCGGCGACGACGGCCGAGGGCGAAACCGTGGTCGGCAACTCCGCGTGCGAGCCGCACGTCCAGGATCTCTGCCGTTTCCTCGTTTCGCTCGGCGCTCGGATCGACGGCATCGGCTCGAACGTGCTGCGCATCGAGGGCGTCCGGGAGCTGTCCGGGGGCGAGTACCGCATCGGGCCCGATCACATCGAGGTGGCCAGCTTCGTCGGGCTCTCGGCGGTCACGCCGGGCGAGCTCGTGATCGACGACGTTCGGGATGAGGACATGGTCGCGATCACGCCCGTGTTCGAGCGCCTGGGCATCGTCACCGAGCTCGACGGCGGCAGGCTGCGCGTTCCCGACGGCCAGGAGCTTGCAGTGCGCGATGACCTCGGCGGCCAGATCCCGAAGATCGAGGACGGCCCCTGGCCCCAGTTCCCGGCCGACCTGACGTCGATCGCGCTCGCCGTCTCGACGCAGGCTCGGGGAACGGTGCTGATCTTCGAGAAGATGTTCGAGAACCGGTTGTTCTTCGTCGACAAGCTCGTTGGGATGGGCGCGCGGATCATCCTGTGCGACCCGCACCGGGCGGTCGTCACGGGGCCGGCCCGCCTCTACGGCGAGCGCATGGAGAGCCCGGACATCCGCGCGGGGATGGCGATGCTGATCGCGGGCCTGTGCGCGCACGGGACGTCGACGATCGGGAACATCGGGCAGATCGACCGCGGCTACGAGCGCATCGACGAGCGGCTGCGCTCGGTCGGCGCCGCGATCGAGCGCGTCTCCGGCTTTTAGTAGCTAAACGCGGACGCGCACGAGGCGCGCCGCGCCGCGCAAGTCCCAGCGGCCGCCGTAGCTGACGCGAAGCCGGTGCGTTCCGGGTCGGAGGCCGACCGTCCACTGCGCCTGTCCGGCCGTGCGCGTCGTTGTCCGGGCCAGCCGCTTCCAGCGGCCGCCGCGCCGGACTTCGAGCGTCACGATGCGATAGGCGGGCGAGACGGTGGGCGCCGAGCTACGGAGCCACACGCCGAGACGCACCCGCCGGCTGCGAGCGCGGGTGGAGGAGCGTTGCCAGGCGGCCCGCGAACGCAGGACGTTCACTCGCAGCCGCGCGCCGGCTTGGACTCGCTGCGGGACGGTCTGCCCACCGGCGGCCGCCACCGCGGCGGCGACGTCGAGGACCCCGTACCCGAGCGTCGGCGTCCATGCGCCTCGGCCCGATGCCGATGCCTTGAGAGTCGCGGCCACCTGGCGCGCCGAGAGCTGTGGGTTGGCCGCCATGACCAGTGCGGCTGCGCCGGTCACCTGCGGCGTGGCGAAGGAGGTGCCCGTCGACCAGCCGTAGAGCCCGGCCGTCGCGCCGGGGAGCGTGTAGCGGGGCCACTCGCCGGCTTTCGTGCCTCCGGCGATCGCGCCGAAGACGTTCTCGCCGGGCGCGGCGAGCGAGATGTGAGTGCCCGTGTTCGAGAACGGTGCCCACCGGCCCGAGATCGTGCTCGCCGCGACCACGAGCCCGATGCCGCCTTGCCCGCGGGAGCCCGGCGGCTGCAGCAGCGCCGCCGGATACTCGATCGGGTTCCCGACTTCGAACTCGTTGCCGGCCGCCGCGACCATGAGCACGTTGCGGCTCGCGGCGTACTCCACGGCCCGGCGCTCGAGCGCCGAGGTACCGACACCGCCGAGGCTGAGGTTGATGACGCGGGCGCCGTGGTCGACCGCGTAGACGATCGCCGCGGCCTCGTCGACGTCCGTGAACATGCCGTCGGCGCCGCTCGCCTTGAGCACGAGCAGCTGCGCGTCCCCTGCGAAGCCGGCGATGCCGTCCCCGTTCGTGACGGAGCCGGCGGCGAGCGAGGCGACGAAGGTGCCGTGGCCCGCGGCGTCGCGGACATCCTTCCGCTTGCGGACCACGTCGTACGTTTCCGGCGACTTCGCAGCGAGATCGGGGTGGGTCACGTCGGCACCGGTGTCGATCACCGCGACCTTGACCGAGGCGGCCGCGCGGAGGACGGCCTCCGGTACCTCGTTCGCACGGGTGGCGACGTACTGCCACTCGTACGGCAGGCCCGGACGGAACGCGGCGACGAGCGCGGGCTCCGCGTGCGGCCGACGGCGCTCGAGGCCGTCGACATACGTGATGCCGGGTAGATCTTCGAGCGCGGAGGCGAACGCGTCTCGCTGGAGCTCCGGATCGACCTCGACCGCGTTCAGCCGCGGAAGACTGCGAACGACACGGGCGGGAAAGCGCGCCAGAGCGGCGTCGAGGTCAGCGGGCGAGTTGTAGGCGACGACGACGTTCCTCGCCACCGGATCCGGAGCGATGCGGGTCGTGCTCGCGCCCGCTCCTGAGCCGGCAATGGCGGCAGCCGCGAAGGCTCCGCACACGAGCGCGGGCAGGCGAAGAGATGGTTGAACGAACAGCACGCGCATCTGGGGCCGCAGGGGCTCGAAAATCGCCGCCTGGACTTGGATGTCGGCCCTCGGCGCCCGGCGGGCCACCCTGGTCTGAGGGATGGGCGTCGGTGCCGTGGGGTACCCTCATCCGAGGGATGCCCGACGACGTCGGTCAGGTCGAGCGCGTGCGGGCGCGCGTCGCGCTCGGGGGCACCGGTGAGGGCAACGTTGCGACCGGGCTGCCCGTCCTCGACCATCTGCTCGGACTTCTCGCGCGCTACGGCTCGCTCGACCTGACGCTGCAGGTCGCGCCGGGCGGCGCGGATGCCGAAGTGGCGGCCGCGGGCAGATCACTGGGCGACGAGTTGCGGCCGCTGCTCCACGACGAGGCGGTACGGCGCCACGGCTCCGCCGCACTTCCCGCGGACGAGGCGCTCGCGCACGTGGCGCTGGAGGCCTCCGGACGCCCGCTCGTCGTCGCGAACGTCGATCTCTCGGAGGCCCGCGTCGGCGGTCTCGGCACCGACCTCGTCACGAGGTTCCTGCACGAGCTGGCGCAGGGCGCGGGGGTGACCCTGCACGTGCGGCTGATCGAGGGCGATGATCCACAGCACGTGCTCGAGGCGATCTTCAAGGCGCTCGGCGTGGCGGTCGCGCAGGCCTGCCGGCCGCGCGGCGGAAAGGAGTGACGATGGGGAAGACGGTCGTTCGGACGGAGGCGGCGCCCGCGCCGTTCCAGGGAGCACCGTACTCGCAGGCGATCAAGGCCGGCGGCCTCGTCTTCGTCTCCGGCCAGCTCGCGCTCGAGCCGGGGCACTCGGAGATCGTGGGGTCGACGATCCAGGAGCAAACCGAGCAGGTGCTGACGAACCTCGAGGCGATCCTGCGGGAAGCCGGCAGCGGGCTCGACCGGCTCGTGAAGACGACGGTCTTCCTCGTCGACCTGGACGACTTCCCGGGGATGAACGAGGTGTACGCCAAGCGCGTCGGAGACCAGCCGCCGGCCCGCGCCACGGTCGAGATCTCGGCACTCCCCTCAGGCGCTCTCGTCGAGATCGAGGCGATCGCGGAAGCCTGAAACTTCGGGACCGCGCTCTTTCGCCTTAGATGAGGTAGCCCCAACCTCCTCCCCGAGGCGAGCATAACGCCCAAAAACGCGCGCGTTTGCACCGATTTCGTGCCGAAATCGCACGGAGCGCGGCGGCCCCGGAAGGCAGAATGGGGTCGAGATGCGCGCCACCGAAGTGATCGCAACGCACGGCAACACGGACTTCGACGCCTTCGCGGCGATGCTCGCCGCGCGGCGCCTGTTTCCGAACGCCGTCGTTACCACCGCGGGCTCGCTCAACCGCAACGTCCGCGAGCTCTCGCGCCTGCACGCCGAAGAGCTCGAGATCGCGGACGCGTCGCGGCTCGACCTGAGCGCGATCCGCCGCCTGATCGTCGTCGAGACGCTCCACGCCGGCCGGCTCGGGGAGCTCGAGCAGGTCGCGCTCGATCCCGACGTCGAGAAGGTCGTCTTCGATCACCACGCGGGCGAGGAGCTGCCGGAATGGGTCTCGCCCGAGAACGCCGTGCTCTCGGAGGACGGCGCGCTGACGACGACACTCGTCGGCGTGCTGGCGGAGCGCGAGATCCCCGTCACGCCGCTCGAGGCGACGGTCTTCGCCCTCGGCATCCACGAGGACACCGGCTCGCTCACCTACGCGACCGCGACTCAGCGCGACGCCGACGCGCTCGCCTGGTGCCTGCGCCACGGCGCTCGCCAGGCCGAGATCGCCACGTACCTGCACACGCCCCTCGCCGGTGACGAGCGCGACCTTCTCACGGCGCTTCTCGGGGCGCTCGAGAGCCGCACGGTGGCCGGCGTCGAGCTGATCGTCGCGGCGGTCTCGTGGCCCCGCCACGTCGACGGCATCTCGAACCTGGCCCACAAGATCGTCGACCTAACGGACTGCAAGGCGCTCGTGCTGCTCGTCGAGATGGATGAGCGTGTCTTCTGCGTCGCCCGCAGCCGCGCGCCGGAGCTCGACGCCGCGGCGCTCGCTCGCATCCTCGGCGGCGGCGGGCACCCGCAGGCGGCCTCGGCGATCTTCCGCGGCTCGCTCGACGACGCCCGCAGCCGGCTCCTCGAGAGCCTCGAGGCCGCCGTTCGCGAGCCGCTGCGAGCCGGCGAGGTCATGAGCCGCCCCGCGCGCTCGGTCGGCCCGGATGAGCCGGTGTCCGCCGCGATGGTCGTCTGCCAGCGCTACGGCCAGAGCGGCGTGCTCGTCCTCGACGAGGGCAAGCTCGTCGGCGCCGTGGCGCGAGAGGACCTCGACAAGGCCATCTCGCACGGTCTCGCGCACGCGCCGGTGAAGGGGATCATGAGCTCGCGGGTCGTCACGTGTCCGGAGGACGCTCCGCTCGCGGAGCTGCAACAGCTCGTGGCCTCCTCGCCGGACGGACGCGTGGCGGTGACGAGCGGGGAAGAAGTCGTCGGCGTCGTGACCCGCAGCGACCTGCTGCGCGCGATCGGTGCGGCCGAGGAGGCCGAAGCCGCCCCGGCGGCGAGCCTCGCCGACGAGCTCGAGCGCCTCGAGCACCTCGGACCCGTCTTCGAGGCGGTCTCCGCGGTCAGCGAGCCCTACGAGGGCGTCTACCTCGTGGGCGGCACGGTGCGCGACATCCTGCTCGACGAGCCGAACTTCGACGTCGACATCGCCGTCGAGGGCGACGCAATCGCGCTCGCGCACTCTCTGGCCGAGGCGCTCGGGGGTCGCGTGCGGCCGCACGAGAAGTTCGGCACCGCCGTCGTCCTCTTCGGCGACGGCCGCAATGTCGACCTCGTCACCGCGCGCACGGAGTTCTACGACGCCCCTGCCGCGCTGCCGAGCGTCGAGCACGCGTCGATCCGGGAGGACCTCTTCCGGCGCGACTTCACGATCAACGCGATGGCGGTCTCGCTGAAGGGTGAGGACCGCGGACGGCTCGTCGACCCGTTCGGCGGCCGCGGCGATCTCGACGAGGGGCGCATCCGCGTCCTCCACAACCTCTCGTTCATCGACGACCCGACTCGCATCTTTCGCGCCGTGCTCCTCGAGAACCGCTACGGGTTCCGGATGGACGAGCACACGGCCCGGCTCGCGCGCAGCTGCATCGAGATGGGCCTCGTCGGAGACCTGTCGGGACCGCGCCTCCGCGACGAGCTCGAGGCGATGCTCGAGGAGAGCGACGTCCGCCACTCGATCCTTCGGCTCGCCGAGCTCGGAGCCGGCTCGGCCATCCATCCGCACCTGGCGGCCGACGAGGAGGCCGCGCGCCTGTTCGAGCGCCTGAAGCAGCTGAACGAGCAGTACGCGCTCGACATCCCCGCATGGCGGCTGGGATTCGCCGCGCTGGCGAGGAACCTCTCGCCCGACGAGCTGTACGACTGGCTCGAACGGCTGAAGGTCCGGCGCCGCGACGCGGACCACATCGCCGCCGCCGTGACCGTCGGCCCCCGCATCTTCGACCGACTGAGGAACGGGAAGCCCACTCCCGCCGAGGTCGTCGCGCTTGCCGAGCCGCACGCGCCGGACGCACCGCTCTTCGCACTCGCGCTCGGGGACTTGGAGCCGTTGCACGAGTACTTCGGGCGGCTCGGGGACATCCGCCTCGAGATCACCGGCTCCGACGTCGCCGACCTGGGCCTCGCCGAGTCCCCGCGCGTCGGCGAGATCCTGGGCGAGCTGCGGCGCCGGAAGCTGAACGGCGAGCTGGACGGCCGGGAGTCCGAGCTCGCGGCGGCGCGGGAGCTGATCGAGAGCTCGTGATTCCGATCTTCCGCTGGGACGCGCCCGGCCCGTACCACGTTGCGTTCTCGACCCGCATCGGCGGCGTCAGCGAGGGTGCCTACGAGTCGCTCAACCTCGGCATCCTCACCGGCGACGAGCCCGAGCGCGTGATCGAGAACCGAACGCGCCTGTGCCGCAAGGCCGGCGTCGAGCCCGAGCGCGCGACGATGCTCTGGCAGCAGCACGGCGCCGGAGTCGTGAAGGCGGCGCCCGACCGGGGCGTGATGACCGCCGGGTTCGACCATCCGCCGGGGGACGCCCTCTGGACGGACGAGCCCGACCTCGCGCTGATGCTGCTCACGGCGGACTGCCTGCCCGTCGCGATCGCGCGGGCGAACGGGGAGCAGCCGGCTCTCGCGGTGCTCCACGTCGGCTGGCGCGGCCTGCTCGCGGGAATCACCGACGCGGCGGTCGCGGAGATCGGCGACGGCGCGCTCTCAGCGGTGATCGGCCCCGGCATCGGCCCGTGCTGCTACGAGGTCGGCGAGGAGGTCGTGGAGCCGTTCATGAGGCGGTTCGGCCCCGAGGTCGTGCACGGACGGAGCCTCGACCTCTACACCGCTACGGAGAGGGCGCTCGTGGCCGCAGGTTGCAGCCCGGTCGAGCGCGTGGAGATGTGCACGTCGTGCAACCCCGACCTCTTCTTCTCGCACCGGCGCGACGACGGCCGCACCGGCCGGCAGGGAGTCATTGCTCGCATCTCCTGACGAGGTCCGCGAGCGCTACGAGCGCGTGCGAGCGGAGGTCGGACCGGACGTGACGATCGTCGCCGCGACGAAGTACGTGCCGGTGGAGGAGATGGCCGTTCTCGCCGAAGCGGGGATCGAGGTCGTCGGCGAGAACCGTGCACAGGACCTCGAGGCGAAGCACGCCGAGTACGGCGACGCGTTTCGCTGGCACTTCATCGGCCACCTGCAGAGCCGCAAGGCGAAGGTCGTGAACCGCATCTGCGACCTCGTCCACTCGCTCGATTCCGAGTCCGCCGCGAAGCGGCTCGAGATTCCGGCCCTCGTCCAGGTCAACCTCGCCGGCGAGGCGACGAAGTCCGGCGTCGTGCCCGAGGAGCTCGAGCGCTTCCTCGGGCTCTATGCGCACGTACGCGGGCTCTCGACGATGCCGCCGGAGGTCAGCGACGCGGAGGAATCCCGGCCCCTGTTCCGAAGGCTCCGTGAGCTGGGATCCGAACACGGTCTCACTGAGCTTTCAATGGGCACGAGCCAGGACTACAAGGTGGCCGTCGAGGAGGGTGCGACCTCGATCCGGGTGGGCACCGTGTTGTGGAGCCGTTAGCATTTCCCCTGCAATGAGCTTCGCCGACGTCTGGAACCGAACCCTCGTCTACTTCGGGATCGCCGAGGAGGACGAGGAGTGGGACGAGGACGGCTACGCCACGAACGAGGAGCTCGAGCGCTCGTACAGCGAGCGTCCGAACGTCCGCCGCCTGGCTCCGCGCCGCCGCGGGCGTGACCCCGAGGACTGGACGGAGGAGCCCGATGCGGCTCCCGGCGCCGCCGCACACACAGCCGTGCTGCGACCGGCCACGAGGCGCGCGCCCGGCGAGGCCGTGCCCCAGCCGCCCGCCCGCGTCCCCCTGGGCGTCCCGCGCAGCTTCACCGACGCCCAGCCGATCGCCGCCCGCTTCAAGCAGGGCACACCGGTGATCCTCAACCTCCAGAGCTCCGAGCAGGAGCTCTCCAAGCGCCTGATCGACTTCGCGAGCGGGCTGACCTACGCGATGGACGGCGCGATGCAGCGCGTCGCGGACAAGGTGTTCCTGCTCACGCCCCGCAACGTCGAAGTGTCCGCCGAGGAGCGCGCGCGTCTCCTCGAAGGCGGCGGCTTCTTCAACCAGGCCTAGGAGCTAGAGGATGCGGCCCGCAGGGGCCGAACACCGCAGCGTGGGCGTCCAAGCCTTTCTCGCGCTACCCGTAGCCGACGCGATCGACTCGGTCCAGGCGTTCGTCCACGTCTTCATCCTCGTCTACGTCCTCCTGATCTTCGCGTACATCCTCACGTCCTGGATCCGGATGCCCTATTCGGTCTGGCTGAACCGCATCCAGCGCTTCCTCTACGACGTCTGCGAGCCCTACCTCCGCATCTTCCGCCGCTTCCTGCCGCCGCTCGGCCCGCTCGACCTCTCGCCGATGCTCGCGATCATCTCGCTCTTCGTCCTCGACCAAGTGCTGATCAACGTCCTCGACCAACTGCATTGAGAAAGGAGGTTCACCGATGGGACTGACCCCAGTCGAGATCCCCCACGTGAAGCTTTCGCGCGGGTTCTACGGCTACGGCAAAGGCAGCGTCGACCGCCTGCTCGGCGAGGTCGTCGAGAGCTTCGAGGAGGTCTGGCGGGAGCGTGCTGACCTGCAGGACCAGCTCGAGCAGCTCGAGAACGAGATCACCCGCTACCGTGATCTCGAGACCCTGCTACGGAAGACACTCGTCTCCGCCGAGCGGAGTGCCCAGGAGCTCAAGGATCACGCGCGTCGCGAAGCCGAGGTGATCGTTACGGAGGCCCACACGGAGGCGCGGATGATCAAGCAGCGCGCGCTCGCCGAGCGGGAGCACCTGCGCGGGGAGGCGAGCAGGATTCGTGCGCTGCTGCGCTCGGCCCTCGCGATCGTCGACGACGGCGAGACCGACGAAGGCCGGGCCGCCGCGGCTTAACGGGCGAAACGGGCCGGCGGGCCGAGCCACTACACTTGGCCCGTGGCGATCGACGCTTCGAGCATCCGCGACGAGCTTGTCGCGAAGCGCGAGCGTGTCTCGCGCGCCCTCGACTACCTCCAGAAGGAGAACCCGGGCTCCATGGAGGATGAGACCGAGGAAAGCCCTATCGACAACCACCTCGCCGAGACGGCTTCGGTGACCCTCGATCGCGAGATCGACTACACGCTCGAGGAGATCGATGAGCAGGTGCTCGTGCAGATCGACGAGGCCATCGCGCGCATTGACAACGGCACGTACGGCATCTGCGACAACTGCGGCCGGCCGATCGACGAGGAGCGCCTGAGAGCGCTCCCGTGGACGACGCTCTGCATCGACTGCAAACGTCTTCAGGAGCGTCGTTGACGGAGCCCGCGCCCCGGGCGATCGACGTGCGGGTGGGGTCGGCGACGGATGGCCTCACGCCTGTCTCCGCCGCCCAGCGCTCGCTCGCTGCCCGCCCGTACCAATGGCTTTCGCTCGCGGCGGTCGCGCTGGCTGCGCTCGCGGGCGATCAGCTGACGAAGCACATCGTCTCCAGCCGGTTGTCTCTCGACGAGGAAGTGCACGTGATCGGGCCGTTCTCGATCCACCACGTCCAGAACTCGGGCATCGCCTTCGGCCTCTTCTCGAGCGCGACCCCGATCGTCACGGCGCTGACGGGGGTTGCGGTGGTCTGGATGCTGCTCTTCTTCGCGCGGTCGGGCGCGCGGCACCCGATCCTGCCCGTCGCGCTCGGCCTGCTCATCGGCGGCAGCGCGTCGAACCTGACGGACCGTATCCGCCTCGGCCACGTGACGGACTTCCTCGACTTCCGCTACTGGCCGGCGTTCAACCTCGCGGACAGCTTCATCGTCCTCGGCGTGCTCGTCCTGCTGGGGGCGCTGCTCCTACCCCAACGCTCGCGGTCACGGCCGCGGCCGATCACAGACGCACCGGTCTCGCGTTCCTGACGACGCCGCGGGCGAGCGGCTCGACCGCTTTCTTGCCGGGCTGCCCGAGATCGCGTCGCGCAGCGCGGCCGAGAGGCTGATCGAAGCCGGCGCCGTGCGAGTGGACGGCAGCCCGCCGGCCAAGAGCCATCGCCTGGAGGGCGGAGAGACCCTCGAGGTCGACGTGCCGGACGAGGAAGCCGCCACGCTCGAGCCCGAGCTGATGGAGCTGCGGATCGCGTACGAGGACGAGCACCTGCTCGTCGTCGACAAGGCCGCCGGCGTCGTCGTCCATCCGGCTCCGGGTCACACGAGTGGCACGCTCGTGCACGGGCTGCTCGCGCATGGAGCCGCGGGCGGACAGCAGCCCGAGCGCGCCGGGCTCGTGCACCGGCTGGACCGCGACACGTCCGGCCTACTCGTCGTCGCGCGTTCCGACGAGGCGCACGAGCGGCTGCAAGATCTCGTCCGCCGGCGGGCGCTCGAGCGCACGTACCTCGCGCTCGTCCGCGGACGTCCGCGCTCGTGGCGCGGCCGCATCGAGGCGCCGATCGGGCGTGACCGCACGGACAAGTCGCGCCACTCACTCGACACGGCGACCCCGCGTGAGGCCGTGACGCGCTTCGACGTCCTGGAACTGCTCGGCCCGCGTGCTCTGCTGAACGTCAAGCTCGAGACGGGTCGCACGCACCAGATCCGCGTCCATCTCGAGGCGATCGACCTGCCCGTCTGCGGCGACCCGGTCTACGGC
>JBKPFD010000011.1:0-6659 GCA_046729155.1 Actinomycetota bacterium | reverse complement strand
AGCCCGTCGAGCCGTTCGGCCGGATCGGGAGCCGCACCCGCACCCAGTAACGACCGTGCTCGTCGATGCGGCCTGCGAGCAGGAGCACGACGTTCGGCTCGTGCTCCGGCGTTACCGCATGCACGCGCGCGACGACGCGCGATGCGGCCGTTGGCGCGGCCCTCGCCGCCACGGCGTTCAGCACGAATGCCGACCGCGAGGCGCCGCCGGGCCCGTTGAGCGGGAACGGGTCGGTCGCGGCCCGCTGCGCGGGAGGCTGGACGAAGACCAGGAACGTGCGCGGCTTCGCGAAGACGGCGCCTGCCTGCGTGCGTGCCGTGAACGTCAGCACGTGCTCGCCGACCTGGCCTGCGCTCGGCGTCCAGGTCACCGTCGCCGTTCCCGTCCGCCCGGCCACCGAGACGAAACTCGCGCCCGCCGGCAGGCCGCGGGTGCCCAATTGGACGGCGTCGACGAGACCCCTGCCGGGCGTGGCAGCGAGCGTCACCGTGAACGACGTGCCCGCTTCAGCCGTGAACGTGGCACCGTCGGCGGGCGTCGGCGCCTTCCAGGCGACGGCCAGCCGCGGCCCTGCAGCTGCTGAGGCGCCGCCTCCCTGTACGAGCAGGGCAACGGCAAGCAAGGCAGCCCCTGCCAGGGCTACGAGCCTCCGCATCGATCTCTGTCGTCCGCTCATGGTCTCGGGTCGCCGACGGGGCGGCTGATGCGCCGCCCCGCCAGGCATTCCTTGGGCGTGCCGTCCTACCCGGTGAAGGGCGGCCGTGCAAACCGCCGGCCCTTGGCCTTCTTGCGAGCCTTGGCCTTCTTCTTCGCCTTCTTCTTCGGCCCGTACTGGTCTCGCGCCGGCGACTTCTTGACGACGAGCACGCCCTGGCTCTGCACGACGCGTGTCGCCTTGTCGACGGCATTCCCGGTGGCGCTGGCTGCGTAGCCGAGGCCACCGACCGAGGCCAGCGCGGCGAGCACGCCGGCTGCCAGCGCGCCGGCGAATGCGACGCGGAACGAGCCGGCCCGCGAGCGGCGGCCTTCGCGGACGCGCGCCTCGAGCCGGTGCACGAGCTCGCGGCTTGCCTCGGGCCGGTTGGCCCGGAGCTCGGCCTCGAGATCGAGCGCCTCGCGCTTTTTTCTCCAATGACGCATCTTCAGCTGATCCTCCCGCCTCGATTCGTGCTTGCACCCTTACTACCGGGGCGGGCGCCTTTTCCTTACAGCCGTTTCAATCGACCGCAGCCGAGCGTGGAGCGTGCTCACCCGGCCCTTCCAGGCTCGTCCGCAGCCTCCCGAGCGCGCGATGGAGCGCGACCTCGACCGCGTTCGTCTTCAGGCCGAGCACCTCCGCGATCTGGCGGGCCGTCAGGTCGGCGCCGTAGCGCAGCGCGATCAGCTCGCGATCGCGGTCTTCCAGCCGCCCGACGGCGCTCGAGAGCGCGAGGCGGCGCACCGTGTCGTCCTCGAGCGCGCGCGTGTCTGCCTGTTCTGGGAGCTCCGCGGCCAGCTCCAGGCTCGGAGGGCGCCCCTCGATGCAGCGGCGCGCGATGCCGATCAGCCACGCGAGCGGCTCGCCCTTACGGGGGTCGTAGCTCTTGCGATACCGGATGGCCCGCTCGAAGGTCTCGCTCGTGATGTCCTCGGCGTCGGGACCGTCGCCGATGCGGTAGGCGACGTACGAGTAGACGCGGCGAATGAGCGGCTCCGGGTGCGCGAGCGGGTCATGCCGGAGCACTCTCGGCCTCCAGGTCGGTGCGGTAGTACGGGTTCAGCCGCGCGGCCTCGGCGAGAGCCGCACGCGCCTCGCCGCCGTCGCTCACGGCCGACAGCTGGTACCAAAGGAGCCAGTCGCGCCGGTCCTTGTCGATCGCCTTGCGGTAGCTCGCCCGCGCGGCCGGGAGGTCGCCGGCCGCGGCCTGAGCGTCGCCGAGAACGCGCCAGGGCTCGGACGACCAGCGCCACCAGCGAGACGCCTTGCGCGCCTCTGACGCCGCGTCGTCGTAGCGCCCCTTGTCGAGGTCTCGCTCGCTCTCGGCGAGGGCACTCGCGCCGACGAGACCTACGAACGAGACGGCGGCCAGGACGAGCGTGGCCGCGACCGCGCTCGCGCGCGCCGTCGATCCGAGCGGCCGCGACACCTCGTCGCGCTCGCCGGCGGCGAGCAGGGAGGCGCCGATCGCCAGCGCGGCGAGCGTGACCGCAGTCAGCTCCCAGTCCCAGTCGACCGCGGCGTGGACGAGGAAGGCCACGTAGGCGGCAAGGGCAGCGGGCACGAGCGGGTGCCTCCGCGCGCGGACGGCCACGGCGAGGGGGACTCCCAGCGCGAGCAGGAGCAGGGCGAGACCGAGCGGCCCTAGCTCCGCGAGCGTCTCGAGATAGAGGTTGTGCGCGTCGCGGACGATGTGGCGGATCGGGCGGTTGCGGTTCCAGTACTGCTCGTACGTCCCCGCGCCGGAGCCGACTACGGGATTCGCCGCGTACTCGTCCCAAGCTTCGTCCCACAGCTCTTTGCGGTAGCTACCCGAGAAGGTGAGGAGCCGACGGTTGAGATTGACCTCGTTCTGGGTCGGGGTCTTCGTGAACGAGTCGTAGCCCTTGTCGACGAGGGCGACCGGGCCGCCGTAACGGACGAACGCTGCGCCGAGCGCCGCGACGACGACGAGCGCGAGGGCGCCCGCGAAGGCGGCTCTCGCGTTCCTGCTCGGGCGGACCTTGTCCTCCGCGAAGACGAGCGCGGCTCCGGCGAGAGCACTGGCGGCCACGAGCAGGAGGATGTACAGCGCCAGCCTGTGTCCCTCGCGGCTCGCCGCAGCCAGCGGCGCGTCGGTGCGGGTGAGGGCGTCCTGCCGCGAGGCCAGCAGCACGGCGAGCGCGGACGCGGGCGCGAGCACGAGCCCGGTCGCGAGCAGCTGCAGCCGCCGGGGATCGAGCGCCACGGCCGCTGCGAGCCCGACCGCGGCCGCGACCCAGGCGCCGCGGCTGAACGTGAAGTAGATCGTCGCGGTGAGCACGGGCAGCGAGGCCGCGGCGAGCACCCGCACCCAGAGCGTGCGGCCTCTCGCGGCGAAGCCGAGTGCGAGCAGCGCGCCCATCCCGGCGAACAGCCCAAGGGCGTTCCAGTAGCCCAGCGGCTCGGTCAGGCGGTAGCCCGAGGTCGGGTCGTAGACGCCGAGCCGCTCGGGGAAGAGCCGGCTGGCGAGTCCGTAGCCCGCCACGGCGGCGATCGCGGCAAGAACTCCTCCGAGCACGTACGGGACCGTGGGACGGCGGACGAGGAGGACGAACGCGGCGGCGGCGGCCACGTACAGGAGCGCGCGCTGCCCTTCGAGCGCCGAGCTCGAGGCGTCGTCGCTCCACGCCAGCGAGAGCCACGTCCAGGCGGTCAGGGCGACGAGCCCGCCGAGGAGCAGCAGCGCGGGCATCGAGGGCCGAACTGGCTCTCCGATCACGAGGTACGCCGCGACGACGCAGAACGCGACGAGCGCGCCCCAGCCCCACGCCGTCGGGAAGTACCCGCCGTTCGCGAACGCGATGATTGCGAGCGTCAGCCCTGTGCCGGCGCCGACCGCGAGGCTGCGCGAGGGCAACACCCGGGCGGCACCGACGGTCGTTGCGGTTGCGTCAGCCGCTTGGCACCTCCTCGTCAGAGCGTAGCCTCGTCTTCTGATTGCGCCACGTTGCGTGGCCGTCGGCGGTCAGACCTGACAGCCCGGGCAGTACCAGGTGCCACGGCCGCCCGCGCGCGTCTTCTCGATCGGCGTGCCGCAGCGGGTGCACGGCTCGCCGGCGCGGCCGTAGACGCGGAACTCGTGCTGCATGCCGCCCGCGGCGCCGTCGGGGCCCCGGTAATCGCGGAGCGTCGCGCCCTGCCGCGCGATGCCGCTGCGCAGCGCGCGCCGCACGCCGCGCACGAGCTCTTGCACCTCGGCCGGCGTGAGCTCGCCGCCCGGCCGAAGCGGGTGGATCCGCGACCACCAGAGCGCCTCGTCGGCGTAGATGTTCCCGACGCCGGCGAACAGCCGCTGGTCGAGGAGGAGCGCCTTGATCGGCGCGCGCCGGTTCGCGAGCCGTTCGGCGAGGGCGCCTGCCGGCCGTCCGCCCGTGAGCAGCTCGCGGCCGACCCGCGCGTCGAGGTAGGGCTCGAGCTCGCCTGGCTCGAGAAGCAGCCAGGTGCCGAACCTGCGCACGTCGCGGTAGATGACGTCCGAGCCGTCGTCTAACCTGACAACAGCGCGTATGTAGGGAGCGATCGCGGCCGGCTCGTCGGTGCCGCGCACGTGTAACAGCGTCCCCGTCATCCGGAGGTGAATCAGGAGAGCCCGACCGCTTTCGAACCGAACAATCAGATACTTGCCGCGCCGCTCGACGGCCCCGACGCGCTCCCCTTCGAGCTCGGCCGCCACGGGCTCGGGGTCGAGCGGCCTCGTCAGCCGCGCGTCGCGGATCTCGACCTCCTCGAAGCTGCGGCCGACCAGGGCGGGCTCGAGGCCCGTGCGGATCGTCTCGACCTCGGGTAGCTCGGGCACAGGCCTAGCCTAGCCCTGGCCGAACGGACTACTCGACCGTCTCGAGGATGATCGGCCGCGGCGGCGGAGGCGCGTCCCCGACGGTGACGAGGCCGGCTATTCGTCGCGCGGCGTCGTCGGCGGCCGCCTCATCCCTTGCGTGGACCTCGGCCAGCGGCTGACCCGCCTGGACGGTGTCACCGGTCTTCGCCCAGCAGCGGATACCGACCGCGTGGTCGACGGTGTCGCCCTGCGCCCGGCGGCCGGCGCCGAGCTCGAGCGCGAGGCGGCCAAAGCCGATCGCGGACACGTGCGTCACGAAGCCGCTGCCCTCGAAGGCGACCTCTCGCACGACAGGCGCACGCGGCAGGACGTCCTCGGACGGGTCGCCGCCCTGGGCCCGGATCCAGCGCTCGTACGCCTCGAGTGCCGAGCCGTCCGCGAGCGCGGTCTCGGCCCGCCCGATGCCCTCCTCGGGCGTGAGCCCGAGGTCGGAGAGCGCCAGCAGCCGTCCGGCAGCGCGGACGACGAGCGCGTAGAAGTCGGGCGGAGCCGAGCCCGCGAGCGTCGCGCGCGCCTCCTGGATCTCCAGGGCGTTGCCGATCGCCCAGCCGAGCGGCTGCTCCATGTCCGAGAGCAGGCAGACGACCTGACGGCCGCCGCGCTCGCCGAGCTGCACCATTGTCTCCGCGAGGATGCGCGCGTCCTCGAGCGACTTCATGAAGGCGCCCTCGCCCACCTTGACGTCGAGGACGATCGCGTCTGCGCCCGCCGCGATCTTCTTGGACATGATGCTCGCGGCGATGAGCGGGATGCTGTCGACCGTCCCGGTCACGTCCCGGAGCGAGTAAAGCCGTTTGTCCGCGGGAACGAGGTCGGGCGACTGGCCGATGATCGCGAGCCCGACCTCGCGCACCTGCGCGACGAACTCCTCCTGCGAGAGCTCGACTTGAAAGCCGCGGATCGATTCGAGCTTGTCGAGCGTTCCGCCGGTGTGGCCGAGGCCGCGGCCGCTCATCTTCGCGAACGGCACTCCGCAGGCAGCGACCACGGGGCCGACGACGATCGACGTCTTGTCCCCCACTCCGCCCGTCGAATGCTTGTCGACGACGCGGCGGCCGAGCTCGCCGTGCAGGTCGAGCGTGACGCCGCTCCGCACCATGGCATCGGTCATCGCGTAGGTCTCCGCCGTCGAGAGGCCGCGGAAGAAGACGGCCATGCAGAAAGCGGAAAGCTGGTAGTCCGGGATGTCGCCGCGCGCGTGCCCGAGCACGAGCTCCGTGATCTCCTCGGCCGTCAGCTCGCCGCCGTCCCGCTTGCGCTCGATCAGCTCGGCGGGACGGATCGTCGTCGACGAGGGCGTTGCGCCCGCCGTCACGGCTCGAGGATGAGCCTTCCGGGCAGGCGGCCGCCCGCCTTGCCCCCGAGCCATGCGCTCACGGTCGCTCCCACGTCCGAGAACTCGCCCTCGTGGACGAGGCCCGCAGCGTTCCGACCTTCCACGTACGCGAGCAGCAGTGCATGCTCGCGCGAGTGGTCCGTCGAAGGCGTCGTCGGGTCGCAGCCGTGGTCGGAGGTCAGGATCAGCAGGTCGCCCGGCCGCAGGGCGTCGAGCAGGTCGGGTAGGCGCCGGTCGAAGTCCTGCAGGCAGCGGTGGAAGTTGACGGGGTCGTTGCGGTGGCCCCACAGCATGTCCGTCTCGACGAGGTTCGTGAAGACGAGGCCCTCGTCCAGCTCACGCAGCAGCCGCTCGGTCTGCGTGATGCCCTCGACGTTCGACTTCGTGACGTGCGACTCGTCGATGTCGTAGCCGGCGAAGATGTCGCGGATCTTGCCGACGCCGTGCACCGGCTTGCCGGCGTCTCGTACCAGCGAGAGGTAGTTCGGCTGCTTCGGCTTCAGCGACCAGTCGTGGCGGTCGGGGGTGCGCGTGTAGTTCCCAGGCTCGCCCGTGAAGGGCCGGGCGATGACGCGCCCGACCGCGTGCTTGCCGGCCAGGATCTCGCGGGCGATCTCGCAGCCCCGGTAGAGCTCCTCGAGCGGAATCGTGTCCACGTGAGCCGCGACCTGGAAGACGGAGTCGGCGGACGTGTAGACGATCCACTTTCCCGTCTGCTGGTGCTCCTCGCCGAGCTCCTGAATGATCTCCGTGCCGGACGCGGGCTT
>JBKPFD010000010.1:0-5897 GCA_046729155.1 Actinomycetota bacterium | reverse complement strand
GTCAGGTCCTCGGCGTCGTGGCGGTTGCCGACGCTGAGGTGCAGGTAGCTGTAGATGCGGTCGAAGTGCATGAGGTACAGCTCCTCGAGCGCGCCTCGGTTGCCGAGCTGCGCCTGCTCCACGAGTCGACGCACCGCCTTTGCCGGCGTACGGCCGACCACGGCATTGGGTCCAGGGTCGGTCACTCAGCTAGTTCTGCCCGCCGGACGGCGGCGCATAACGCCGAGGCGGCGGCCCTAGCCCGTGCCGAAGCCGAGCCTGCCCTCGCGCGCGAACCGCTTCAGGTACACGATTCGCGCCAGCGGCAGCGTGTAGCGGCCGTCCTCCGCCTCGATTTGAAACGCCCCGTCGGCCGAGCCCGAGTTGAGCGCCCGCTCCAGCTCCTCTGCCGCAGAGACCTCGACGTGGGCGCCCATGATCTGGCCGCCCTCGAAGCCGATCTCGATGCGGACGCGCTCGTTCTCAGCCACTCGACACCAGCTCCGCGAGCACGCCGTGCACGGCATCCGGGTGGACGAAGGCGACCTCGAGGCCGAACAGGCCGCGGTGCGGCTCCTCGTCGATCAGCTCGACACCCTCGTCCGCGAGCCGCCGCAGCTGCCCGCGCAGATCAGCCACCTCGTACGCGATGTGGTGCATGCCCGGCCCGCGCTTCGCCAGGAACCTGCCCACGTGCGTGTCCGCGCCGAGCGGCTCGAGCAGCTCGACGCGCCCCGCCCCCACGCGCATGGCGGCAGCCTCGACGCCCTGCTCCTCGACCGTCTCGCGCTGCTCGAGCTCCGCTCCGAAGACTCGCCGGTACGTCTCGAGGGCCTCGTCCAGGTCCTCGACGGCCACGCCGAGATGATGGATCCCGTTCGCCTCCACCTGAGGCGGATGCTAACGGCTAGACCCTGTCGCTCCCGCGGCCGTCAGGCGCCTGCTCGGCGACCTCGTCCTCGCGCCTCTGTAACGGCACGACGCGGCCGACGGTCTCGCTCGCGCGCGACTCCGCCTCGACGTCGGCGACGCACGCGAGGATCTCGTCCCGGACGAGCGTCTCCTTCTCGAGCAGCGCGCCGGCGAGCCGATCGAGCGCGGCGCGGTGCTTGGTCAAGAGGCGAACGGCCTCGTCGTAGGCACCGTCCGTGAGGCGCGCCTGCTCCATGTCGCGCAGCCTCTTCGTCTCCTCCGAGAGCGCGTAGTTGTCGGCGCGCATCGTGCGCGAGACGACGCCCTCCGACATGCCGTACTCGAAGACCATCGCCCGCGCGAGGTCGGTCACCTTCTCGAGGTCGTTGGCAGCGCCGTTCGTCACGCGCCCGAAGACGACTTGCTCGGCAGCGCGGCCGGCGAGCGCGATCTTCATCCAGTCGATGAACTCCTCGCGCGTGTGCAAGTACCGCTCCTCGTCGGGGAGGTTGAACGTGTAGCCGAGGGCCTGCCCGCGCGGGACGATCGTCGCCTTCTGCACGGGGAAGGCGCCCCCCATCAGGTGCGACATCAGCGCGTGCCCGCCCTCGTGGTAGGCGAGGATCCGCTTCTCCTTCTCCGTCATCACGCGGCGCTGCTGGAGGCCGGCGATCACGCGCTCCATCGCCGCGTCGAAGTTCGCCTGATGGATGTACTGCTGGTTCTCGCGGCCCGCGAAGATGGCAGCCTCGTTCGCGATGTTCGCCAGGTCGGCCCCTGTCAGGCCTGCCGTCTGCCGCGCGATCGAGCTGAGGTCGACGTCCGCCGCGAGCGGCTTGCCGCGCGTGTGCACGTTCAGGATCGCCTCGCGGCCGGCGAGGTCGGGCGGCGAGACGAGGATCTGGCGGTCGAAGCGACCCGGACGAAGCAGTGCAGGATCGAGGTCCTGCAGGCGGTTCGACGCTCCCATGACGACGACGTGGTCATGGTTGTTGAAGCCGTCCAGCTCGACGAGGAGCTGGTTCAGAGTCTGATCCTGCTCCCGGTTGAAGCCGTGACCTGTGCGGGCCGCGCCGACCGCGTCGAGCTCGTCGATGAACACGATCGCGGGCGCGTCCTTGCGCGCCTGCTCGAAGAGCTTGCGGATTCGGGCGGCGCCGAGGCCGGCGAACATCTCGACGAACGCCGAGGCGCTCTGCGAGTAGAAGTTGGCGCCCGACTCGTTGGCGACGGCCTTCGCGAGCAGCGTCTTCCCCGTCCCCGGCGGGCCGTAGAGGAGGATGCCCTTCGGCACGCGGGCGCCGAGCTTGGCGAACCGCTTCGAGTCGCGCAGGAAGTCGACAATCTCCTGCATCTCCTCGCGCGCCTCCTCGAGGCCCGCGACGTTCTCCCAGGAGATTGAGGACTTCGAGCTCGCCTCGACGTGCGTCGTCTTCACCCGCGGCATCACCTGGAGGGTGCGCCAGAGCAGGTAGATGATGAGCCCGAACATCACGATCGGCACCCAGATCAGGGCGATCGACCCGACCTCGCTCAGGATGTGACCCACGTCCGGCATGCCACGTCCTCATCGGCACCGCGCGTCCGATCCTCAAGTCCGCAACTAGACTGGCCTCGAATGCGCGAGCTGCCCGTGCCCGAGTTCCACCGGCCGGAGCGGGTGGGCGAGGTCTGGCGCGTCCCGTACGAAGAGCGCGCGCGAGACGCGCGCGCCTGGGCGGAGCAGCACGACATCCGCCCGTCCTCGGACGACGACTTCCGCATCTGCCTGCTCGCCGTCGACGTCCAGAACACGTTCTGCATCCCGGAGTTCGAGCTCTTCGTCGCGGGACGTTCAGGGACGGGCGCAGTCGACGACAACCGCCGCCTCTGCGACTTCGTCTACCGCAACCTCGGGACGATCACGCAGATCGTCCCCAGCCTGGACACGCACCGGGCGATGCAGGTCTTTCACGCCGTCTGGCTCGTCGACGAGGAGGGAAAGCACCCGGAGCCCTACACGCTCGTCTCGGCCGAGGACATCGAGAGCGGCCGCTGGCGCCTCAACAGCGCGGCGGCGGAGAGCCTCGGCATCGACCCGGAGTACGCAGCGCGCACGCTCGCCTACTACACGCGCCGCCTGGCCGAGGGCGGCAAGTACGACCTCACGATCTGGCCGTACCACGCGCTCCTGGGCGGAATCGGCCACGCGCTCGTCCCGGCCGTCGAGGAGGCGTTCTTCTTCCACGGGCTCGCCCGCTACAGCCAGCCGGAGTTCCAGGTCAAGGGCGAGCACCCGCTCACGGAGCACTACTCGATGCTCGGCCCGGAGGTCACGACAGGTCCGGGCGGCGAGCCGCTCGCGGGCAAGAACGTCGCCCTCGTCGAGCGTCTGCTCGAGTTCGACGCGGTCATCGTCGCCGGGCAGGCGAAGAGCCACTGCGTCGCGTGGACGATCGACGACCTCCTCCAGGGCCAGGACGAGGTCGAGCGACTGGCCGAGCGGACCTACCTCCTCGAGGACTGCTCGTCGCCGGTCGTCGTTCCGGGCGTCGTCGACTACACCGACGCCGCCGATGAGGCGTTTCGCCGCTTCGCGGAGGCGGGCATGCACGTTGTCCGCTCGACGGATCCGATCGACGGCTGGCCCGGGATCGGCGACCGCCTCGCCGAAGCCGTCAGCTGAGGTCGAGCCGCACGACGGCGCGCTTCGCCGTCTCCCGCGCGACTCGAAACCCGCGTTCGACGAAGAGGTCGACGTGACCCATGTAGTCGTCCTTCTTCGAACGGTGCGGATACGCCTCGAGCGTGGCCGCCGACCGTTTCCTCGCGTGCGCGATCGCGCCGTCGAGCAGAGCGCCCGAGATTCCCTCGCCCTGTCGGGGACGGTCGATCACGAAGCAGACGATCGACCAGACGCCCTCGTCGTCGTCCTGGGGCCGGTACTGAGGCGAGCTCGAGAGGGCCGCATACTGCTCGCGCGGCGAGACCGAGATCCAGCCGACCGCCTCGCTTCGGTCGTACGCGAGCAGCCCGGGCTCGCGGCCGGCGCGGACGAGCGCGCCGAGCGCGCGTTTCTTCGGCGTGCCGTGGCGGAGGCTCCGGTCTCGCCAGAACATGCACCAGCAGCCGTCGCCGGGGCGGTTGGGGGGGCCGCCGCGCGGCCCGCGGCGCTCGAAGAGGTCAACGAGGTCCGGCCAGCGCCCGGCCGTCAGCGGCCGCACGACCGGTCTGCTCACTCGACGAGCTCGAGCCTCTCGTTCGGCCTGTAGCGGCGCCCGACCTTCGCGGACGGACGCCCGTCCGTCATGACGACGTCGGCGGTGAAGTCGTTCTGACCGCGGATGAGCGACGAGCCGACGCCGTACGCGTCGACGGGCACGCCGTGCCGCTCGAACTCGTCGATCTTCTCGACCGTGAAGCCGCCCGACACGACGATCTTGACCTGCTCGAAGCCGTCCCGGTCGAGCGCGTCCCGCACCTTGCGCACGAGCCGCTCGTTGACCCCGGTCGGCTTGAAGTCGCCCATGTCGTCCGACAGCGAGCGGTCGACGAGGCTCTCGGAAGTGTCGAGGCGCACGCCCCAGAGCCGCGGGCCGAGGGCGCGCGCAACCTCAAGCGCCGTCCGCACCGAGTCGTTCTCGAAGTCGACCAGCACGGTCACGTTCAGGTCCTCGGGCGCCCACTCGGCGAACTTCGTCGCGGCCAGCACCGTGTTGCCGCCGTACGCGGCGATCAGCGAGTGCGGCACTGTGCCGACGCCCTTGCCGCCCCACCAAGAGGCCTGCTCGTCGGTCGTGACCCCGATCGGAGCGCCGACGATCCTGCCGGCGACGTGCGCCGCGTAGCCGTCGCCCGTCTGGATGCGATGGTGGTCGTGCCGGGCCGGCATGAAGATGATCGACTTGCCGTTCGCCGCCTCGAGCACGCGCACGACGTTCGTCGTGATCAGCGTTCGGCGCGCAAGCACGCCGAGGTACGCGGTCTCGAGGTGCGCGAAGAGCGTGTAGTCGCCCTCGATGTGCATGACCGCCTCGTACGGTTCGATCCGGTCGCCGTCGTAGAGCGCGTGCACCGTCAGCTCGTCCCAGCCGTGCGAGCAGAGCTTCAGGATCGCAATCGCCTCGTCGACCCCGCCGAGGTAGGAGCTCTTCTTCTGGAAGACCTGCATCAGGACGCGGGCGTGACGGCCGTCCTCGAGCAGCGTCGCGCGGGCATGGTTGAAGTACGCGTCCGTGTAGTAGCCGTCGCGCATCTTCTCCACGGGGAGGTCGAAAATCTCGGGCGGCAAGCGCCGCGTCGTGACGCGCTCAGTGGTCGCCATGCTGCTCGAGCTCGAGGCAGGCGGCGAGCGCGGCCTCGGCGACCTCGAGCTGCTCCGGGGTCGGCTCGGCGGTCGCCAGGCGGTGCTGGATCTCGTGGCCGGGCTTCGCCAGGGCCTTCGACACCGGGTGGTCGGGGTTGCGCACCATCCAGCCGAAGATCTCCGTCGACGCGGCGAGCGCGCCGAGCGAGGCGAGGGCCCGGGCCGGCGTACGCAGGTGCAGCGGCGCGCGTGAGGCGAGCGCGTTGCCGACGGCGAGCGTGGCGAGAAGCGGGCCCAGCAGGTGCGAGCCGCAACGCTCGTGCTCCTTCTCCCGGGCGGTGCCGTGCTCGTACGTGCCGATCGCGATGTGCTCGGCGCCGTGGTACGCGGCCAGGTCGGAGCTGCGGAGCGCGATCGCGGCCGGCACGAGCGACGCGATCGCGCCGACGACCTCCTGCGCCGCCGGGCTGAGGCGCTTCGAGCCGCGCGCGAGCTGCACGGCGGCCGCGCTCGCGACCATCGCCGTCAGGACGCGCGGCCGCTGGAACGGCAGCTGCGCGTCCGGCAGCCGCTTGCGCACGTGCGGCAACAGCGTGACGACCTCGGCGAGCCTCGCCGGCCCGCGCAGGAGCGGGTTGCTGACCGACGCCGAGCGGTAGCGCTTGTGGTCGGACGCGACCACGAGGCGGCCGTCGTCCAGGCGGATCGCGCACCCCCACGC
>JBKPFD010000009.1:0-2183 GCA_046729155.1 Actinomycetota bacterium | reverse complement strand
GACGACGCTCGCGCAGATCGTCCGCGAGGAGCTCGGTGTCGGCCTCCGCTCGGTCGCCGGCCCCGCGCTCGAGCGCAAGGGCGACATGGCGGCGATCCTGACCGCCCTCGAGCAGCGCGACGTCCTCTTCGTCGACGAGATTCACCGGCTGCGCCCTGCGGTGGAGGAGGTGCTGTACCCCGCCCTCGAGGACTTCCGCCTGGACATCGTCGTCGGCCAGGGGCCGGCAGCGCGGACGCTCACGCTCGACGTGCCGCCGTTCACGCTCGTCGGCGCGACGACTCGCACCGGCCTGCTGACGACGCCCCTCCGCGACCGCTTCGGCATGACCTTCCGGCTCGAGTACTACGAGCCGGCGGAGCTCGAACTGATCGTTCGCCGCTCGGCGCGCATCATCGGGATCGAGATCGCCGACGACGCGTCCCATGAGATTGCGTCGCGCTCACGCGGCACACCGCGCGTTGCGAACAGGATCCTGCGCCGTGTTCGCGACGTGGCCGAGGTGCGGCACGAAGGCGTCATTACCACCGAGGTCGCGGCCGAGGCGCTCGAGCTGCTCGAGGTCGATGGTCACGGGCTCGAGCGCACGGACCGCGAGCTCCTGCGCGCGATCGTCGAGCGCTTCGACGGCGGCCCGGTCGGCCTGTCCACGCTGGCCGTGGCCCTCGGCGAGGAGCCGGACACGGTCGAGGACGTCTACGAGCCGTATTTGCTCCAGCTGGGCTTCATCCAGCGCACGCCCCGCGGGCGCATCGTCACGAAGCTCGGCCGGGCCCACGTGGGCGCGACGCAGCCCGAGAGCGCGCTCTTCTAGCCGCTCGTTCCCTTTCCACCGCTCGACAGACTCCACTCGTGATTCAGGCGGTGATGATCGTCGTGCTCGTGGTGGGTGTGGGGGCCGGCCTGCGCTCCGCAGAGCGCAGAGAACGACACGCAAGTGGCATCTGCGGCCCTCGCTTTTCGATGAGCCGTTTCGCCAGGAGCGGGCTTTCCTAGCCGCTAGCGTCGCCGTCGTGGTTTCGCGCTTTCACCCGGGCGATCCCGCTCTCTTTCGCTTCGTCTGGCCGTGGAAGGTCTTCAGCGCGAAGCCGACGACTGTGGTCGAGCACATTGCCGAACGCATCGTGCTCTGGCTCGCTCCGGGCACGATGACAAAGGCCCCGCCCGGGTTTCAGGTGGCTGTGCCGCGGATCGCGTCAGGTGACTGGACGCACGACGACTGGCAGTGGTTCGGCGGTCGGCTGATGATTTGGGAGACCGGACGCGCGCACTCGGTTTACGTGTCTTGGAGTGACCACGGAGAGTTCCTCGGCTGGTACGTGAACCTCGAGGAGCCCTGGCGACGGACCACACTCGGTTTCGACGCGACGGACCATCTCCTCGACATCGTCATCCGCCCGGACCGGAGATGGCGCTGGAAGGACGAAGCACACCTCGACGAGGCCGTCGACTTGAGGCTGTTCGCGCCGGAGAAAGCGCGCGCCATCCGCGAAGAGGGTGAGCGCGCAATCGCACGCATCGAGGCTTGGAGCGCGCCTTTTGACGAGGGGTGGGAGTCGTGGCGGCCTGATCCCGACTGGCCGCTTCCGGGCCTTGCGTCTGGCTGGCAGGTGCTCTAGCGAACTTCGAGCAGGCGAAGCGCGCGGTCGAAAGCCTCGATGACGTCCGCCTGCGTGCGCAAAGGCTCGTCGTTCCACCTCGCGAGCGAGGTCGTGCCGACGGCCTCGCCGAGAATCTGCGTCGCGCCCCCGAGCGCCTCCGCATCAGCGAGGTGCGCGACAACGTCGGCGCGCCGCGAGTCCGCGTCGTGGCGGTGCCAGCTGGCGAGCAGCGCCCCGAGCAGCGACCAGGAGCGGGCTTCCTCGCTCCACGCCGGCACCTCGGCACCGCGCCTGTCCCGCGCACTCGCACGCTGGCACCAGCCGTCGACGACGAGACCCCGAGCCTCGCTCACCATCGCCGCAGCCGTCAATGCCGCCGCCTGGGGCATCGGCTCCCTCCTCTGCTCAGAACGTACCAGAAGGTTTTCCGGAGATCGCCGTGCGTTAACGCCGGAACTGCAGCTCGTGCCAGGACGGCACGGGCGCCAGCTCGAGTAGCGGCCGGTCGCCGCGCGGGTCGCGGTAGCCGAAGTCGGCGGCGGCCTCGTCCCAGTCGACGTCGAGCAGCCCCTCCTTCACGTG
>JBKPFD010000008.1:0-7916 GCA_046729155.1 Actinomycetota bacterium | reverse complement strand
GAGTACGGGGAGCGCTGCGAGGACGTCTGGGACGGCCTCGACCTGCTGCTGACGCCGACCCTCGGGTTCGTCGCGCCGCGCTTGCCCGCCGACGACCTCGAGTACCGCGAGGCGGTGATCCGTTTCACGTTTCCGTTCAACGCACTCGGCTGGCCGGTGCTTGCTCTCCCCTGCGGGCCGGCCGAGGACGGCCACCCGGCTTCCCAGCAGGTCGTCGGGCGCGATGACGCGCTCGTGCTCGCGGCCGGCGAGCTGCTCGAGGCGTCCCTCGTTCGAGGGACCCCCTGACGCCGAGACCTGCCGAAAACCTAGTCGGCCCATGGTCCTCGTCCGGCTGGCTACTGCGTGCGCACTGGCGCTGCTTGCGCTCGGCGCAGCCGTGCCCGAGGCCGACGCTGCGCGTCCGCTCGCGCCGCCGAATGGACTGAAGGCCTTCCTGCTCCGGGTCAACGAGCCGGTGACGCTCTGGAACCGCACCTTCCCGCGCACGCCCGCGTTCGCGTGGAGCCCCGTCCGCGGCGCGAAGAAGTATGAGTTCGAGCTCTCGACGAGCCGGAACTTCTCCGAGGGCGCAATCGTCTGGTCGAGCGCCGACTCGGCCGGCTCGATCACGACCCCGGCCACGTCCGTCCCCGTCGCCCTACCGTGGATCACGGGCAACCCGTACTCGCTGTACGCGCGTGCGCGCGGAGTGGACTCGCGGGGCCGCGGCGGTGTCTGGAGCGCGCCTTACGGGTTCAACATGCGCTGGCGCGACAGGCCGCGGCAGGCCGTCCAGCAGTATCCCGGCCTCGTCCGCTGGACGCCCGTCGAGGGCGCCACGATCTACGAGGTCTGGCTCTACGGCGCGCGTGAAACCTTCTTCACGACGACGAACGTCGCCGACGAGCGCGAGTTCTACACCTTCCACTCCTCGCAGTTCTGGACGGGGTCCGTCACCTGGCGAGTGCGCGCGGTGCGCCGGCTCTACGGCGAGATCCCGAGCGGCTTGCCCGCGGTGACGGTCGGCCCCTGGAGCAACGAGTTCGTCAACGTGAACCCGCCGTTCGCTCTGGGTGAGCTCGCCCACGTCGGCACGGTCTCCGGAGACACGCTCTCGACGCCGGCTGCGCCGCACGCGCACGAGCTCACGCCGGGCTTCCTCTTCACCGGCAACTACCGGTCCTGGGGGCTGCCGTGGTTCCAGACGACCTCCACCGAGCTCTTCCGCGTCTACGTCTCAACGGACAACGAATGCGTCAACCGCGTCTACGTCGGCGCGGTCGTCGGCTCGCCCGCTTACGCGCCGCGGTTCGGGCACACGCTCGTCCTGCCGCCGAACCAGGCCTCGCTGGACCTGCAGCGCGGCGAGTGGCCGAAGTACGGCGACGAGGGGCAGGTGCTCATGCTCGACGGGACTCCGGTCCGGTCGGTCGACTCGGGCGCGCTCGGCACGGGTGACAACGGCGGCGGCAACGCGCCCAAGATCGACCTCTGGGACACGTTCTGGCCCGAGGGCGGCTACTACTGGACTGTGATCCCGGTCGTCATGGGGCAGAAGCGCGACGACCCCGAGGCGCTCGAGTACCGCGACCTGCAGCTACCCGAGGACGTCTGCCGAGCGGGCGGCGCGGTGCGGTTCGGCAAGATCGGAAAGCCTGTCGCGACCGGCGACAGGGCGCCTTACATCTCAGGGCTGTCGACGACCGGCAAGCTCGTCGGCGCCACCCGCTCCCATCCGACCTTCTACGGCCAGCCGATCGTCGCCTGGGAGCCCGTCTACGGCGCGCACGACTACGAGGTGCAATACAGCCGTACTCTGAGCCCCTGGCGGAACGAGGCGAAGGCGCTGACGACGCCGGCGACTGCGGCCGTGCTCCCGGTCGGTCCCGGCCGCTGGTACTTCCGCGTGCGGGGCCTGAACTACTCGCTGCCGAAGAAGCCCGAGATGACGTGGTCGCAGCCGGTCGCGCTCCGCATCTCCAAGCCTCGCTTCAGGGTCATCAAGCGCTAGCGGCCCGCGCCGCGTCCTCGTAGACCGGGTCGCGGCCGAACTGGTCGAGTTCGGCAGAAAGCAGCTCGCTCGGCGTCGGCGGGTCGCCGGGCGGGAGAGCGACCTCTTCGCCGTCGGCCGCGAGCCGCTCGAGCTGGTCGGCCTCCTCGAGCACCAGCTCGAGGTTGGAGTCGAGGCGGGAGCGGAGCCAGCCCGCAAGCAGTGAGGCCTCGGCGCGAGGGCCCGCGACGCCCAGCTTGCGAATGTCCTTGATGCGCGGCCAGAGCCCGGCCAACGCGAGCCGCGCCGGTTCGGTGCGGCGCCAGGCGATGTCCGAGCAGCCGGCGCGCTCGAAAGGAAGCTCGCGGTAAGCGTCAGGTACGTCCGGCCACTCGCGCGAGTCGACCACGAGTCGATCGCACACGTCGATCAGCTGCTCGACAGCGGGCGCCCCGAAGGACGGGCGACCGCGCCAGCGCAGGAAAACCGGCAAGCCGATGACGAGCAGCGGCGTGACGATGCTCGCCGGGGCCTGGGCGCGCCCTCCCCGGAGGCGTAGCTCGATCACCTCGGCGGCCACGTGCTTGCGTTGCGCCCGCAGGGGGAAGGCGAGCACCGAGACCTTGGCGTCGATCCCGTCCGGCGCGTCCGGATCCGGCGAGAGGACGATCCCGCGTGACGGATGGCGCTCCCCGAGCCCGGCCAGGGTCTCCATCGCCACCTCGTGCCACTCGTCCGGCACCCAGGCGAGATGCGTCATGACGCTCGTCCGCATGTCGGGGCCCAGGGTCTCGTCCGCGGAGTGCTCCCTCAGGTTGCAAAGCGCCCGTTCCACGTCGCGCAGCGTGACGTCCTCGCCGGCCCACTCCTCGACATGCACCGGAGGAGCGCTCAATGCCGAAGCCACTCCCTGCCGTCACGGCGGATCAGCTCGTCCCCGGCCGCCGGGCCCCAGGTCCCTGCCGCGTAGTTGGGAAAGGACGGCCGGTCGCGCTTCCAGGCCGCCACGATCGCGTCGACGATCGCCCACTGCTCCTCGACCTCGTCCGAGCGGGTGAAGAGCGTCTGGTCGCCGAGCATCGCGTCGAGCAGCAGGCGCTCGTAGGCCTCCGGCAGCTCCATCCGAAAGGCGCCCCCGTAGAGAAAGTCCATGTGCACCGTGCGCAGTCGCATCCCCTGGCCCGGCACCTTCGCGGCAATCGCCAGCGAGACCCCCTCGTCTGGCTGCACGCCCACGAGCAGAAGGTTCGGCCGCAGCTCTTCGGTCGCCGTCTCCTCGAACGGCGGATGGGGCGCGCGCTGGAACTGGATCGCGATCGTCGTCTCGCGTCGCGCCAGGCGCTTGCCGGTGCGAACGTAGAACGGCGTGTCGGCCCAGCGCCAGTTGTCGACGAAGAGCTTCGCGGCGAGGTACGTCTCGGTCATCGCATCGGGGGCCACGCCCTCCTCCTCCCGATAGCCGGGGACCTCCTTCCCATCGATGTAACCCGGGCCGTACTGGCCGCGGACGATGTGCTTCGGCCCCGGCGTGTGGATCGCCCCTAGCACCTTCACCTTCTCGTTGCGAACCGAGTCGGCGGTGAAGTCGATCGGCGGCTCCATGGCGGTCAGGGCGACGAGCTGGAGCATGTGGTTCTGGAAGATGTCGCGGATCGCGCCTGCCTGCTCGTAGTAGCCGGCGCGACCTTCGATCCCGATCGACTCGGCCACTGTGATCTGCACGTGGTCGATGAACTGGCGGTTCCAGATCGGCTCGAAGATGCCGTTCGCGAACCGCAGCGCCAGCATGTTCTGGACGGTCTCCTTGCCGAGGTAGTGGTCGATGCGGAAGACCTGTTCCTCGGTGAAGTACTGGCGGATGCTTTCCGTGAGCTCACCCGCGGAGGCGAGGTCGTGACCGAAGGGCTTCTCGACGATGAGGCGAGTCCAGCCATAGGCGGTGCGATGCTGCCCGACGAGCTCGACGACCGACTTCATCACCTGCGGCGGTATGGCCAGGTAGTAGACCCGGTTTGCACGCGTCCCGCGCTCCTCGTCGATCACCGTGAGCATTGACGCGACGTGGTCGGCGCCGTCGGGCGTGAACTCGGCAGGGGCATAGCGGGTCGCAGCCGCGAGCCAGTCCCAGACCTCCTGCTCGAAGTCGTCCCGGCCGAATTCGCGCACGGCGTGCTCCATTCGCTCGCGGAACTCGTCGTCCGTCCACTCGGTGCGAGCGACCCCGACGACGGCGAAGCTCTCCGGTAGCAGGCGCCTGTAGGCGAGCGAGTAGAGGGCCGGAAAGATCTTGCGCCGCGTGAGGTCGCCGGAGGCGCCGAAGACGACGAGCACGCAGGGCTCGGGCGCCCGACGCGGGCGCAGTCCTTCGAGCAGCGGGTTCTCGGCGAGTTCCGTCACGAAATTGTCACGCCTTTCGAGCGGGGCCCGACCCCGGGTTCGAAGCCCTGATTGCGTGGCCGCCGAACTGCTCGCGGAGGGCCGCGTTGATCTTGGCGGCGAAGGACTCGTCCTCGCGGGACGCGAAGCGGGCGAACAGCGCGGCGCTGATCACCGGGGCCGGGACGGCCTCGTTGACGGCTTCGGCGACCGTCCAGCGGCCCTCGCCCGAGTCGTCGACGTATCCCGCGATCGCAGCGAGGTCGCCGCCGTGCGCGTCGAAGGCGTCGTGGAGCAGCTCGAGCAGCCACGAGCGCACGACCGACCCGTAGCGCCAGATGCCCGAGATCTCCTCGAGGTCGAGGTCGAACTCCGAGTGCTGGAGGATGTCGAACCCCTCGGCGTAGGACTGCATGAGGCCGTACTCGATCCCGTTGTGCACCATCTTCACGAAGTGCCCCGCCCCGGACGGGCCGACGCGCGCGTAGCCGCCCTCAGGAGCGAGCGACCGAAAGACCGGCTCCAGCCGCTCGACGGCCTCCTCGGCCCCGCCGGCCATCAGGCAGAAGCCCTCCTGCAGCCCCCAGATCCCGCCCGAGACGCCCACATCCACGAAGTACAGGCCGCGTTCAGACGCCTCCCGCGCCCGCCGCTGCGAGTCACGGAAGTTCGAGTTGCCGCCGTCGATGACGACGTCGTCGCGGCCGAGAAGCTCTAGCAGCTCGCTCACGGTCGACTCCGTGATCTCTCCCGCCGGCACCATCACCCACACGACGCGCGGTCGGTCGAGCTGGCGGATCAGCTCCGCGAGCGAATCTGCCGTCGACTCGACCTTCGGGTCGTACGTCATGACCTCGTGCCCGTCCCGGCGCAGACGCTCCGTCATCCCGGCGCCCATGCGCCCCAGACCGACCATTCCCAGCTTCATAGCTCCTCCAGTCTGACGCGCGCGACGCGCCGCCCGCGTTCCTTGAGCGCCTCGAGGTCGCCGGCAGCCTGCGCCGCGATCAGCCGCCGGAAGCCGAAGCCGTGACGAGGCACGGCGAGCTCTTCACCGAGATCGTCGACGACCTGCAGCGCGAGCACGCTATTTGGCCCGCCCTTGTGCAGCTGCCCGGTCGAGTGCAGGTAGCGCGGCCCGAGCCCGCAAGTGACCGCGCAGCCGGTTTCCCGCGCACGGGCGACGAGCGGCGCGAGCTCCGAGCTGCGCTCCGGGTCGACGAAGGCGAGGACCCCCACGTAGTCGCCGTCGCGGGCCTGGGCGAGGAGCTCGTCGACCGAGCTCTCCGGGTCGAGGTCGACGTCGCCGCCGTGCTCGAGGATCGCCGCGGTGCGATCCTTCGCCGCCTGGACGTCCTGCTGGGTGAACGGGTTGATGCCGAGGATCGAGCCGGCGACCGCGGTCGCGAACTCCCAGCGGAAGAGCTCGGCACCGATGTCGTACGGGTCGTCGACGCGCACGCGGGCGGCCTGCCGGTCGGGGCCGTTGGGCGACTCGCCCGGCGCGGGAACGAGGCCCTTGCCCTGCTTCCCCGTCGACTCCGCGAGCAGCTGCTCCGCCCACAGGCCGAAGCCGCCGGGCGTGTCCTCGATACAGACCTTGTCGCGCCCCTCCGCCCAGCCGCCGCCGAGCTGCTCGCCGAGCTGGAAGCCGGGGTTCTCCTCGCCGAGCCTGCACCAGTCGGCCATCGCCACAGCCCGCTCGAGGATCGTCCCCACGTCGAGGTCCATCAGCCGCGCGGGAACCATGCCGAAGGGCGAGAGCGCCGAGTAGCGGCCGCCGATCGTCGGCTCTCCTGCGACGACCCAGGCAAACTCGTGCTCGCGCGCGAACGCCTCGAGCTCGGTGCCGGGGTCGGTGATCGCCGCGAAAGTGCCCCGCCCCTGGGCGAGGAAGTAGTCGAGCTGGCACCGCGTCTCGAGGGTCGTGCCCGACTTCGAGGCCGCAACGAAGAGCGTCGAGTCCAGGTCGAGGGACTCCTCGAGGCGCCGAATCGCGCTCGGGTGCGTCGTGTCGAGGACGTGGAAGCGCTCGGCCGCGAACGTTCGCCGCAACACCTCGGGTGCGAGGCTCGAGCCGCCCATCCCGAGCAGGACGACGTCGTCGAAGTCGCTCCCGAGCGCGTCGAGCTCCTCGAGGCGCTCGAGCATGCGCGCCGGCTCGTCGAGCCAGCCAAGCCAGCGCGACTCGTCGTGCCCCGTCCAGACGGTCGGGTCGCGGGCCCAGATCCGGTCGACGAGCTCCGCGGGCTCGAGCGCGCTCACCGCAGGAAGTCGAGCACCAGCCGATCGAACTCGTCGGGCCGCTCGAGGCTCGGAATGTGTGCCGCGTCCGAGATCGACGCGGGACTCGCATCGGGGATCTCGCGGATGAGCTGGTCGGCGATCGCGTGCACGTCGTCGCGATCCTCCTCGCCCGTGAGCACGAGCGTCGGCGCGGTGATCTCACCGACGCGAGCGAGAACGTCCTCGACGAACAACTCCTCCTCGGCCTCCTCCCAGACGGGCACCTGCAGCTCGAATGCGCGCCGCTGCATCTCGCGGACGTGCTCGCGCACGCCGTGGTCGACGTCCTCCGGTGCTCGGCGCGGCCCGTCGACCCACATGCGCAGGTTGACCTCGACGGCAGCGTCGAGGTCGCCTCGTTCCAGCGCGGCCTCCTCTTCGGCCCAGCCTGCGCGCGTGTCGTCCGACCACGCGTACCCGGGCACACCGGGATTCATGAGCACGAGCTTCTCGACGCGATCGGGGTCCCCAACGGCGACCTCGAGCGCAACCCGCGCGCCCATCGAGCCCCCGACGAGCGCCGTGCGGCCGAGCCCGAGCTCGTCGACCAGCGCGATCAGGTCACGAGCGTGAGAAAAGGCGCCCGGCTCGAGCGGCGAGCGGCCGTAGCCGCGCAGGTCGTAGCGAACCGTTCGGTGCGCCCGGGGGAACGTTTGCCACTGCGGGTTCCACATGCGGCTGTCCGCGATCCCTTCGTGCACGAGCACGACCGGGGAACCTTCGCCGGCCTCCTCGCGGTAGAGGTCGCTCACGCCGCTGAGGCATCGCTTGCGATGCCTCCCTCAGCATGCCGGGCTCCGACCGGCATCCGTCGGAAATGATCGGTCGATTCGATTGGATTCACACTCAGGCTGAAACGAGCTGTCGGCGCTTCGCCTCGATTCCTTCGAGCAGCTCACGGAAGGAATCCGAGAACTTCTCCACGCCCTCGCGCTCGAGAGTCGCGGTGACGTCGTCGTAGTCGATCCCGGCCGCCTGCAGGTCACGGAAGAGCTTGCGCGCCTCGTCGAGGCCCTGCTCGAGAGTCAGCGCAATGCGCCCGTGGTCCTGGAACGCCTCGATCGTCTCCTTCGGCATCGTGTTCACCGTCTCGGGCCCGATCAGCTCCTCGATGTACATGACGTCGCGGTACTCCGGGTTCTTCGTCGAGGTCGACGCCCAGAGGCAGCGCTGCTTGGTCGCGCCCTTCGACGCGAGTGACTCCCAGCGAGCCCCGGCGAAGATCTCCTTGTAGCGCTGGTACGCGAGCTTTGCGTTCGCGATCGCGAGCTTCCCCTTCAGC
>JBKPFD010000007.1:0-3083 GCA_046729155.1 Actinomycetota bacterium | reverse complement strand
CTGCACGTCTCGTGGGCTCGGAGATGTGTATAAGAGACAGCGCCTGAGCCGCCTCGACGCCGCCGCGGTCGAGGCGCTCGCGCAGGACGGGCTCGTCGAGCTCCACGGCGGCTCGGTGCGCCTCGCAGTGGACTAGCGCGCCCGCATTTCAGGCTCTCTTAACGCGGCAGGCAGCACAATTCCGACATGGCGACCGTTCTCGTCGTCGACGACGAGCCGACGATCCGCGAGGTCGTCGTGCGGTACCTCGAGCGCGCCGGCTACCGGACACTGGAGGCGGCCGACGGCAACCGGGCCCGCGAGCTGCTCGAAGGTGACACCGCCGACCTCGTGGTGCTCGACGTGATGCTTCCCGGCACCGACGGACTGGATCTCTGCCGCTGGATCCGCTCCCGCTCGCAGGTGCCGGTGATCATGCTCACGGCGCGCGGCGAGGAGTCCGACCGTATCGTCGGCCTCGAGCTCGGCGCGGACGACTACGTGACCAAGCCGTTCTCGCCGCGGGAGCTCGCCGCACGAGTGCGCACGGTGCTGCGCCGGTCGGAGCCGGCGATGCCCGCCGAGGCTCGGCTCGAGTTCGGGTCGCTCGACCTCGACGGCCCGTCGCGCGAGGTCAAGCGGGACGGCAAGGCGGTCCGGTTGACCGCGAAGGAGTTCGACCTGCTCTGGTTCCTAGCCAGCCACCCGCGCCGCGTCTTCTCGCGAGACGACCTGATGCGTCGCATCTGGGGCTACTCGGCGGCGCTCGACACCGGCACGCTCACGGTGCACGTCCGGCGGCTGCGCGAGAAGCTCGAGGAAGACCCGTCCCGGCCCCGTCACCTCGAGACGGTCTGGGGCATCGGCTACAGGTTCTCGCCTTGATCGGCCTCGCGCTCGTCGTCGTCGCGACCACCCTCGGCGTGGGGCTCGCCGTCGCGTTCCTGCTGCGGCTGCTGCCGACCGTGCGCTTACAGCTTGTCGGGCTCGCGTTCCTCGCAGTCGTGCTGCCGCTGGCCGCCGTCCTCCTCTCCGGGTGGGTGATGTTCCACATGGGCGACGACGTGAAGATCCTCGCCGTCGCGGCGGCGTCGGCCTCGGCCGCCGTGCTCGCGGCTCTCGTGCTCGCGCGAGACGTCTCCAGAGGCCTCGAGCGGTTGCGCTCGTCCTCGGTCGCGCTCGCCGGCGGCGATCTCGACGCGCGCGCGGTCGAGCGCGGCCCCGCGGAGTTGGCCGACCTCGCGCGCTCGTTCAACGCGATGGCCGAGAACCTCGAGCGCCTCTTCGACGCGCGCAGGGAGCTAGTTGCATGGGCGAGCCACGACCTGCGCACGCCGATCGCAGCTCTCCAGGCGACGCTCGAGGCCGTCGAGGACGGGCTCGCGCCGCCCGAGCACTACCTCCCCGCGATGCAGGATCACGTGAGGACGCTCGCCCAGCTCGTCGACGACCTCTTCGAGCTCGCCCGCATCGACGCCGGCGCGCTGACCCTCGAGCTGCGGGAAGCGGAGATCGCGACCCTCGTCGCGTCCTGCGTCCGCGGTATCGAGGCGGAGGCCCAGGCGCGGGGGATCCACCTCGAGGCGCGGGTCGTCAACGGCGTGACCGCGCGCTGCGAGCCGGACAAGGTCGAGCGCGTGCTCTACAACCTGCTCACGAACGCGCTCCGGCACACGCCGTTCGACGGATCCGTCGCGGTCCTCGTCGAGCGCGGGCCGGGTGAGGTCCAGGTCTCAGTCGAGGACTCGGGCGACGGGATCGACCCCGAGTGGGCGCAGAGGATGTTCGAGCGCTTCTGGCGCGGGGACCCTCACTCGAGTGTGGGATCCGGCCTCGGCCTCGCCATCGCGCGGGGTCTCGTCGAGGCGCACGGGGGGCGGATCTGGGCCGAGCGTCGTCCCGAAGGCGGGACCCGCGTCTCGTTCACCCTCCTGGCCGCGGTCTAGCCGTGAACCATCCAGACGTTGGGCTCGACGTAGAGCCCCTCGTCACGGTCGCGGTCGATCTCGACCGGCACGAGCGCGCCCGGCACGACGTACTCGCCGCTCTCCGGGAACTGCATCCCCGTCCACTCCTCCCAGTCGGCGACTGAGGCCGGGATCCTCATGGACTGCGGGGCGACCTTGACGATCTCGGCTCCGACTCGCTCGTGAGTCCTGAGCCACGGGTCGAGGAGCTCACCGTCCGGTCTCCGCCAATCGACGTAGCGCTCCATCGGCGCCAACGGGTACATGTGCTTCAGGCTCGGGCGCACCGGCGCGATCAACCGGTCGAGCCCCTGCTTGCGCCCGAGCTCGTGCATCCGGCGGATCATCCGGCCGCTCAGCCCTTCCCCGCGGCGACTGGGGGCGACCATGATCTGCATCGCGCAGAGGACGTTCGGGGCCGGGGCGTCTTCGGCCATGCTCGCCTCGAGGGCGGCGTCGATTCCACGGTCGGGGAGCGCAGCCACGTCTCCGTCCCACGCGGTAGGAACGGCGTTGGCCTGTCCGACCACCTCGTCGCTCTCGTCGTCCCACGCATAGAACTGGAGCTCCGGAGCGCCGCGGATCGCGTCCCTGAACAGCCGGTTGAGCACCGGGTCGTGGTACATGAACTCCGGCCAGATGTCCTCGAGGAGCGGCGAGCCGCGCAGGTCCGGCCGCTCGGCGTCGGTCGGGAACCGGAGCGCCATCTCAGCCCGAACGGTGCAGCAACGCGACGGCCTGCGCCGCCAGCCCCTCGCCGCGGCCCGTGAAGCCGAGCTCGTCGGTCGTGGTCGCACGCACGGTGACACGGTCGATGTCGACGCCCATCGCGCCGGCGAGCCTGGCGCCCATCGCCACCCGCACGTCCGCGATGCGCGGGCGCTCGCCGATGAGCACGCAGTCGGCGTTGACGAGCTCGAAGCCGCCGCGCCGCACGACCTCGTAGCTCCGCTGGAGCAGGCGCATCGAGGAAGCGTCCAGCCACTGCGGGTCGGACGAAGGGAAGAGCGCGCCGATGTCGCCGTGGCCGGCCGCGCCGAGGACGGCGTCGATCAGCGCGTGGGCGATCACGTCGCCATCCGAGTGGCCCGCCAGCCCGGGCTCGCCCGGGAAGTCGACCCCCGCGAGCACGAGCGG
>JBKPFD010000006.1:0-9071 GCA_046729155.1 Actinomycetota bacterium | reverse complement strand
GTCTCGACCAGCGTGCGATCTCCTTCACGAAGGGCTGTTACCCCGGTCAGGAGCCGATCGCGCGCCTGCGCCACCGCGGAAAGGTGAATCGCACGCTCCGCGTGCTCGACGTCGACGCCGCCACTCCCGGCGACGCGCTCGTCTACGAGGGGAAGGCCGTCGGCCGCGTCACGAGCGCCGTGCCGGGCCGCGCGCTCGCGTACGTGCGGGTCGAGGTTCCAGCCGGGGCGGAGCTCGAGGTGGGCGAGAGCGGGTCGGTTGCGAAAACCGTTCGCGCTCCGGCCGCGTAAAGTCACGCCGGTGACCGGACGCCGACGAATCTGGATGATGGCCGCCCTGCTGCTGCTGAGCGCGCTCGCCCTGGTCGCGGTGGCGGCCTGCGGCGGCGACGGCAACGACGAGGAGTCCGAGGGCGGGAAGAAGATGATCGCCGGCGTCGAGGCGAACGACCACGGCGAGAAGGACGTCTCGGGCGAGACCGGCAAGGTCGAGATCGAGCTCGACGACGACTACTTCGAGCCGACGGTCCTCAAGGGCACGCCTGGTCAGAAGGTCACGCTCGAGCTCAAGAACGAGGGCAACTCCGAGCACAACATCAGCATCGCCGACCAGAACATCGACCAGGACGTCGAGCCCGCCGACGAGGCCGAGGTCGAGGTCACCTTCCCGCAGAGCGGCGAGCTCAGCTTCGTGTGCAAGTACCACGAGAGCTCCGGCATGGCGGGCGCGCTCGTCGTCTCCTAAGATCCGCGCATGGCCCGCCTACGACGCGCCCTGCCTGCGGCGGCGGTCGTCTCGCAGACAATCGCCATCGCGCTGATGACAGGCTGCGGCGGGGGCTCCGGCGGGGGCGGCTCCGAGGGGAGCAATTCCTCCGGTGGCGGCGGCACGATCACGCTGGAGGGAACGCCGGCCAACGACCACGGGACGACGCAGGTCACCGGCGACTCCGTTGCCGTCGAGCTCGGCGACTACTACTTCGAGCCGACGATCCTCGTCGGCAAGCCCGGCGCGAAGGTGAAGCTGGAGCTCACGAACAACGGGGAGCTCGAGCACAACATCAATGCCGACGTCGCGCAAGTCGGCGCGGCCGTGCCCCTGGACCAGGACGTGCGCTCGGGCGGGGGCAAGGAGACCGTCGAGGTCAAGTTCCCCGACACCGGCCAGCTGGTGTTCTTCTGCAAGTACCACGAGGGCGACGGAATGGTCGGCGCCCTCCGCGCGCAGTAACCGGCGCGGCGATGACGCCGCCGGTGACCGTCGTCCCTGCGAACGAGGCGTCCGAGTCGGCGCCCCGTCGCAACGCGCGCGTTGCGAGGTGCGGCTGCGGGTAACCGTGAGATATGGGCCTGTGGGTGCGCAACGTCGGTGTTCGGGCGCCCGTGCTCCCTGCGTCGCTCGCTGCGCTGGCGGCGCGTAAGTCGGAGTGGGTGCCGCAGACGCGCTGCTGGACGTGGACGACGCTCCGCGGCGAGGAGGAGGGCGGCGAGGAGCCGGACGAGGAGCAGCTCGAAGAGATTGCGCGCCGCGCAGCCGCCGAGGCGAGCGCGCCTGCTCTTGCGTTTCTGGTGGACGACAGCGACGTTGCCTACCTCGTCGGCGCAGACACCCGCGGCATCGGTTTTCGTCTGGTGATCGGAGAACAGGAGGGGAGGGCTCCACAGGAGTTCGAGCAAGCCGCCGAATGGGCTGCCGAGCACACGCCGGTGGCGCCGACCGCGGAGGCCGTGCGCGAGGCGGCCGGCCGACCGTACGTGTTCGCCGAAGAGGGTCTATGGGTCGTGCTCGCGACGATGGGGCTCGTCCCCGGAGAGGAGGCTGGCGGAGCAGAGCTCATGCAGGAGAGGGACGTCGCAGACGATTGGACGGAGGAGGACGAGCGGCGCGAGCGAGAGGTCTTGGCGCGGGTAGCCTCGCCTGAGGACTGGGGCGAGCCGGTCGGCGACCCTGAGGTGGTCGAGCTCGCAGGAAGGCGGTGGTACGCACGAATCGAGTTCCCGACACGCGAGCGCGAACGTTGGGCGGTGGTCGCGCATGAGGTGGAGCGCGACTTCCTGACTGCGGCCGGATTCTTGCCTTCGCAGTTCGACGCGGAAACGGTGCGCAAAGTCCTCCCCGAGGACCTACAGAAGCGGTTGGCGCAGAAGCAGACCGGCATCGCCGCCTGGCTGTGCACGCGCGGTCAGATTCGCGAAGTCGAGTCGGTGTTCCCCTCGCTGAAGAGTTTGCGTTCGCAGCTCGCAGGGCCTGGATCCAACCTGCGGATGGGGGACTGGCGTGAAGTGCCGCAGGATGTTCCCGCGAAGTTGGCGGAAACGGCGGCGTACGCGCTTTCCCAAGCGTAACGCCGTCCCGCGCACTGTTCGCGCGCCGCCAACTGCAGCGGACGAGAAGATGCGCCCGGCATGATTCGAACATGCGACCTCTGCCTCCGCAGGGCAGCGCTCTATCCCCTGAGCTACGGGCGCGCGGGGCAGCCCTAGTGTAGCGGCGTCAGGACCACCTTCCCGAACGTCTCCCTCGCCTCGATGGCGCGATGCGCCTCCGCGGCTTGCTCGAGCGGGAGCACGCGGTCGATGACCGGCTTCAGATCGCCCTTCGCGGCGCGTTCGATGATCTCCTCGAGCGCCTCGCGAGGGGCCGCCTGCCCGGCGATACCGGCGATCCGCGCCCGCTTGCCGACAAGCGTCCAGAGGTCGAACGAGACCTGAGAGGAGCCGAGCGCGCCCGGTGTGACGAGCCGACCGCCGGGTGCGAGGGCGGACAGGCTGCGCGCGAACGTGTCGCCCCCGACCGGGTCGTAGACGACGTCGGCCCCGAGCTCGCCGATGCGCTCGTCTTCGTAGCCGAGCGGCTCGGCGCCGATCTCGCGGAGCTTGTCGAGCTTGCTCTCGGAAGCGGTCGCGTAGACGGTCGCGCCGATCGCCTTCCCGAGGTCGATACACGCCTGGCCCGTTCCGCTCGAGCCTGCCTGGACGAGGAGCGTCTCGCCGGCCTGAAGCTCCGCCGTGACGACGAGGGAAGCCCAGGCGGCTCGGTACGGCGTGCCGAGCGTGGCAGCGGTAGTCGCCTCGAGCTCGTCCGGGATCGGCCAAAGATTCTCGGGCTTGGCGGCCGCCAGCTCGGCGTAGGTGCCGAGCCGCGCGCCTGCGAGCAGGACGCGCTCGCCGGTGTCCTCGCGGCGGCCCGCTCCGTCCCCGCCCAGGATGAGCGGAAGCTCGTCGGCCATGCCGGCGCGCAGGTTGATGTCGTAGTGGTTGACCCCCGCGGCCTCGATCTTGACGAGCACCTCGTCCTCGCCCGGCTGCGGATCCGGAACCTCCTCGTAGCGCAGCACCTCCGGCCCGCCGGTCTCGTGCATGACCACCGCGTGCACGGAGGGAACGATACGCCTCGCGCCGAATCATCCGCCGTGGCAGAGCTGCCGCAGTTCCTGACGTTCAAGCACAATCGCGATCGGTCCGAGCGCGTCGAGCTCACGATCCGGCGGGCGACGTTCGCCGTCCTCACGCTCGTCGCGCTGCTGGCGCTCTTCAACTTCTTCGGCCAGCGGCCCAAGGAGACGACCGTCGCTGCCGACGCGGCCGACCTCGAGGTCTTCGCCCCAACTGCGCTGCGCGGCGGCCTCTACTACCAGGGACGGCTGACCGTCGAGCCCAAGCAAGACATCGAGAAGGCGACGCTCGTGCTCGACTCGGGCTGGACGGAGCAGATGCAGATCAACACGATCGAGCCGTCCCCAGTCGGCGAGGCCAGCCGCGACGGGAAGCTGACCTTCGATTTCGGACACCTCGCACCGGACGACAAGCTGGTCGTCTACCTGCAGTTCCAGGTGAACCCGACGAACGTCGGCCGGCGCTCGCAGGACGTCGAGCTCTACGACGACACCACCCTCCTCGCCCGCGCTGACCGGACCGTGACGGTGTTTCCCTGATGGACGTCGTCGCGAGGACCTTCCTCGCCTTCTGTTTCGTCTTTCTCCTCACGAGGCTCGTCGGGCGGCGCGAGCTGTCGTCGCTCGAGCCGTTCGACTTGATCCTGCTCGTCGTCGTCGGCGACCTCATCCAGCAGGGCGTGACGCAGAACGACCTCTCGTTCACAGGTCTGATCCTTGCCGCGGGCGTGTTCGGGGTGCTGACGCTCGCGGTCTCCTACCTCGGCTGGCGCTTCCCCCGCATACGCCCGGTCTTCGAGCCCGAGCCGTTGATCCTCGTCGAGGACGGGAAGGTGATCGAGAAGAACCTCCGCAAGGAGCGCATCACGGCCGAGGAGATCGCCGGCGAGGCCCGCCTGCAGCAGATCCCCTCGCTGAATCAGGTGCAGTGGGCGGTGCTCGAGTCCGGAGGGCGCATCAGCTTCATCCAGAAGCAGTGAGACGCGGGTCGCGCGCGTAGGCCGCGGCGATCGCGGGCATGACCGTGGCGCGATGTCCGGCCGGGCGATCCTCGTCGCATTCGTCCTCCTCGCGCTCAGCGGCTGCGGCGGCGGTGAGCTGACGCAGAGCAGCCTGGCGAAGGAGATCGAGTCGATCGGCTCCGCGGCCGCGGAGGGAGGCCTGCTCGCCCACGACGCGGCCGACGGGCGTTCGACGCACGCCTTCACGGCCGTGCACAGCCAGGTGCTTGCCGAGCAGGCTGCGAAGGTCGAAGAGAAGCTTTCGTCCGCCGACGCGCCCCCCGGGCTCGAGGGGCGGCGGAGGCGGGCCGATCGCCTCGCGGTCGAGGTGCAGAGCGAGCTCGAGCGCCTGCACGACCATCCCGCGGACGAAGAGCTCGCCCGAGCCGTGGCCGGCCGACTCGACCGGGCGTCGAAGGACGCCGAGGAGCTCGCGAAGTGAAGAACGTCCTCGGGGTCGCGCTCGGGATCCTCGCCGCGATCGGCGGCTTCGTCGACATCGGCGACATCGTCTTCAACGTCGCCGCCGGGGCGACGCTCGGCTACCAGCTGCTCTGGGCCGTCGTCATCGGCGTCGGCGCGATCATCACGTACTCGGAGATGTGCGGCCGAGTCGCCGCGGTCTCCGGCCGGGCGGTCTTCGACGCCGTCCGCGAGCGGCTCGGCTTCGGCCTCGGACTGACCGCGCTGGTCGCCGCTCAGCTCGTCACGTTCCTGACGCTCGCGGCCGAGGTCGGCGGCGTCGCGCTCGCGCTCCAGCTCCTCTCTGGGCTTCCGTATCGCGCGCTGCTCGTGCTCGCCGTCGTCGGGCTGGGGGTCGTCATCTGGCTGATGCCGTTCGAGTGGATCGAGCGCGTGTTCGGCTACCTCGGTCTGGCGCTCCTCGTCTTCGTCGTCGCGGCGATCAAGCTCCACCCCGACTGGGGCGCAGTCGGGTCGGGCTTCGTGCCTCGCCCGGACACCGGCAACCTCGCGGTCTACGGATACTTCGTCGTCGGCCTGATCGGGGCGGCGACCGTGCCCTACGAGGTCTACTTCTACTCGTCGGGAAGCGTCGAGGAGCGCTGGGGGCCGGGCGACCTCGGGCTGAACAAGGCGAACGCGATCATCGGCTACTCGCTCGGCGGCGTGCTCTCCTTCGCGCTGATGATCGGAGCCGGCGCGCTGTTTCTGCCCCAAGGGATCACGCCGGAGGCGCTCGGCTCCGTCGGCCTCGTCGCCGAGGTGCCACTCGGGACGATCGGTCTCCTCTGCGCGCTGGTCGGGATCCTCTTCGCGGTCAGCGGTGCGGCGATCGACACGGTCTTCGCCGGCGCGTACAACCTCGCCCAGTTCTTCGGCTGGGAATGGGGCAAGTACCGGACGGCGGTGGCCGCCCCGAGGTTCACGCTTGCCTGGCTCGTCCTCCTCGGGCTGGGCTTCCTCGTCGTGCTGACGGGCGTGGATCCGATCCTCGTCACGGAATACTCGGTGATCTTTTCGGTCGTCGCGCTTCCGGCGACCTACATCCCGATCCTGCTCGTCGCCAACGACCGCGCCTACATGCAGAGCTATGCGAACGGCCGCGTCGCGAACGTCTTCGGGTTCTTCTTCCTGATCGTGATCCTGCTCGTCGCCGTCAGCGCGATTCCGCTCATGATCCTCAGCAATATGGGACAGGGATGAGCGAGCCGATCGATCTTGCGCTCGGCGTGCTTGACCATCAACTACTCGACGCCGACGAGCGCCGGTGCGGCAAGGTCGACGACCTGGAGCTCGACCTGGCCGAGGGCGGAGCGCCGCGCGTGACGGAGCTGCTCGCGGGGCCGACGGCGTGGAGATCGAGAGGCCGCGTCGGCAGGATCGCCGCGCGGCTCGCACGCGGGCAAGCGAGGCACGTGCCGTGGGGCGAGGTCGTCAAGGTCGACTCCGGCGTCCGGCTGCGCGGCCGCGCCTCTGAGTACGGCCTCGGCCGCGGCGACGACCGGATGCGCCGTTGGGTCGAATGGATCCCGGGGTCGCACCGATGAGGCTGTCCGAGCTTCTCGGCCTCGAGGTACGCACCGAATCGGGCGAGAAGCTCGGCCGCGTCCACGACGCCCGAGGCGAGCTGACACGGCAGTCGCTGCGCGTCACCGGGCTCGTCGTCGGAGAGGCCGGGCTGCTCGAGCGGCTCGGCATCGGCGCGCCACGCAGCCGCACCCGGGTCCGCGTGCACGACAGCGTGCCCTGGTCGGCGGTGATCCGCGCCGACCGCCGCGGCGTGGTCGTCAAGGATGGCACCGAGCCGCAATAGGCTTCGAGCCTGCCCCTCTACCTGACAGAAGCCGACGTCGAGTCGCTGCTGACGCCCGCCGAGGCGCTAGAGGCCGTCGAGGGCTGCTTCCGTCGCATGGCTGCAGGCGCCGTCGAGAACAAGCCCCGCGACCGGCTGCGGCTGGACGAAGGCCGGCTAGCCGTCATGGCCGCTGCCGACCTCGAGCTGGGGGCCGCGGGCGTGAAGACGTATGCGGCCTTCGCGACCGGTGCGCGGTTCGTGGTCTGCCTGTTCGCGGCCGATCGCCCGGAGCTCCTCGCGGTCATCGAAGCCGACAAGCTTGGCCAGCTGCGCACGGGAGCGGCGAGCGGCGTCGCGGCGCAGCACCTGGCCAAGGAGGACGCCACCAGCCTCGGCGTGATCGGCTGCGGCTGGCAGGCCGAGAGCCAGGTCGCGTGCATCCGCGCAGCCGTGCCGACGGTCGAACGCGTCGTCGCGTACTGCAGGACGGAGAAGAACCTCAAGCGCTTCTGCCGCAAGGTCAAGGCCGAGCCCGGCGAGTCGCACCGGGACCCGGCCGCACAGGAGATCGTCGTGACGGCGACCACCTCGGCCGACCCCGTGCTGCGCGGCGAGTGGCTGGAGCCCGGGGCGCTCGTGTGCGCTATGGGCGCGAACGTGCCGCAGCACCGCGAGCTCGACAACGTGGTCCTCGAGCGCGCCGCGTTCGTCTGCTGCGACTCGATCGAGCAGGCTCGCCGCGAGTCGGGCGACCTGATCGAGCCGGTCCAGCAGGGCGTCCTCGACTGGCTCGAGGTGCACGAGCTGCACGAGGTCGTGGCCGGCGAGACGGAGGGCCGCGGCTCGGCGGACGACATCGTCGTCTTCAAGTCGAACGGGCTCGCGGCCTGGGACGTGGCGGCGGCGGCGCGCGTCGTCGAACTGGCGCGCGAGCGGGGAGTCGGCCGCGAGGTCTAGCCCGGGCCGGTCGGGTTGTTGCCCGCCGAGCGAACCTGGCCCACGACGTCGTCGCCGAGGGCGCGGATCACCTCCGGCCGGTCGAGCAGACGCTCGCGCTCCTGCGGCGTCGTCCGGTTGCGGACGTACGGGTCGTCGAGGATCTCCCCGAGCGAGCGGCCGCGTTCGTGCTCGCGGATCACGTATGCGGCAACGCGGTCGACGTGCGTCGAGCCGCGGTTGAAGAGGGCCTGGAAGGGACTGCGGAGGAAGTCGCCGAAGCGCGCCACCGCGCGATTGTATCCTCGGCCCATGCGCAAGCGATCGACCGCGAGCCGCTTCGCGGAACGCGAGCTGCACGGCGTCGACGAGGCCGGGTCGGACGAGCGGATCGTGGTCTGGATCGAGCGCAAGGCGGGTGCCGTGTGGGCCGTGGGCCGCGCGGTCAATCCCCAGCATCGCCCGAGCGACGAGCCGCGCAAGGACGACTACGTGTTCGAGAGCTACGAGCTCGAGGACGCGCTGCAGCACGCGAACGAGATCCTCGAGGACGACGTCGAGGTGCTCGAGCAGGACGGGCGGTCCGAGCATGTCAAGCCGTTCACGCGCCAGGAGCTCCTGCGGCCGCTCGAGCGCTGGTTCTTCGGCAGATGAGGATCAGGCTCGGTCACAGCCCCGACCCGGACGACGCGTTCATGTTCTGGGGCCTCGCGGCTGGGGTCGTCGACGCCCACGGCTTCGAGTTCGAGCACGTCCTCCGCGACATCCAAACGCTGAACGAGTGGGCGCTCGAGGGGCGGCTCGAGGTGTCCGCGATCTCGCTGCACGCCTACCCGCTCGTCCAGCACCGCTACGTCCTGCTGCCCCACGGCGCGAGCATGGGGTCGGGGTACGGGCCGATCGTCGTCTCGCGCGCGCCGCTGACGACGGACGAGCTGCGCGGGGTCGAGGTCGTCGTCCCGGGCCGCCTGACGACGGCGTTCCTCGCGCTTCGGCTCTGCATCGGCGAGTTCCGCTACCGCGAGCTGCCGTTCGACGAGATCCTCGAGGAGGTGTCGTCCGGTCGCGCGGAAGCGGGGCTGCTCATCCACGAGGGCCAGCTCACCTACGAGGCCGAGGGCCTGCGGAAGGTCGTCGACCTCGGGCGCTGGTGGCTCGAGGAGACCGGCCTGCCGCTGCCGCTCGGCGCCAACGTCGCGCGGCGGGACCTCGGTGACCAGACGCTTCGTGACCTCTCGGCCGTGCTCGCCGACTCGATCCGCGCCGGGCTCGAAAACCGGCAGGATGCGCTCGAGTACGCACTGCAGTTCGGGCGTGGCCTGGACGAGACGCTCGCCGACCGCTTCGTCGGCATGTACGTCAACGAGCTGACGCAGGACTACGGCGAAGAGGGGCGCCGCGCAGTCCGAGAGCTCCTGCGCCGCGGCGAGGAGGCCGGGGCCTTCTCGGCGCCCGTCAGGGTCGAGTTCGTCGGCTAGCGTTC
>JBKPFD010000005.1:0-6346 GCA_046729155.1 Actinomycetota bacterium | reverse complement strand
CACGGGCAGCGAGTCCGGCACCTCGCCCATGTGCTGGACGAGCAGCAAGTGGCGCAGGTGCTCGAGCAGGTCCGTGACGAGACGGCCGAGATCCTGGCCGTGCTCGACGAGCTCCTCGACGAACGTGAGCGCGCCGGCCGTGTCCCGGTCGACGCCGAAGTCGCAGAGGCGGAAGAGCGCCTCTTCCTCGACGGCGCCGAGGAGCTGCAGGACGGACTGCACGGTCACGTCGCGCTCGGTCGCCGACGCGAGCTGGTCGAGGGTCGAGACGGCGTCCCGGTAGCTGCCGCGGGCGGACCGCGCGATCAGCGCGAGCGCGGCCTCGGGTGTCTGGATGCCCTCGCCGTCGGCGACGCGGCGCAGAAGGCGGACGAGCTCCGGGAGCCGTGGCCGCGAGAAGACGAACGTCTGACAGCGCGAGCGGACGGTCGGGAGCATCTTCGAGAGGTCGGTGGTGCAGAAGACGAAGAGGAGGTGGGGCGGAGGCTCCTCGATCAGCTTCAGGAGCGCGTTCCACGCAGCGTCCGTGAGCTGGTGCGCCTCGTCGAGGATGTAGACCTTGTAGCGGCCCTCGACGGGCTGGAGCACGACGCGCTCGCGGATCTCGCGGATGTCGTCGATCCCGCGTTGCGAGGCGGCGTCCATCTCGATCACGTCGAGCGACGTGCCGCCGGCAATCGCGACGCAGGCGTGGCACGTGCCGTCGGGGTCGGGCGTCGGCCCCTGGGCGCAGTTCAACGCCTTCGCGAGGATGCGCGCGAGCGAGGTCTTGCCGGTGCCGCGCGGCCCCGCGAACAGGTAGGCCTGGCGGACTTGCCCGGCCGAGATCGCGTTCCGCAGCGTGCGCACGATCGGCTCCTGGCCCACCACCTCGTCGAAGTTCTGCGGGCGATATTTCCGGTACAGCGCGGTCACGCGGCTCGCGGCCGATTGTATTGGTCGGGATCGGAGCCGGAGCACAGCCTTTCGGCGGTGTGAATGCCCGGTCGCGCACCTTCTGTCGAGAGGCCCTCCGGGCCGGTGCGCTGCGACGCTTGCTCGGGCCAGGCCGGCCCGCGGCACCTGGGAGGATTTGCTTAGCGCTGCTTCCTCCCGGACCTGACGCGATTCGCAAGCTCCCAGTGCGCGGAGCCTGGCCGTCAACGCGTACGTCGCAGGCCCGTGTCTCGAACGGCACTCCCTCGAGGAGGGACTCGGCCCCGCTTGAGCGGATTGCGGGTTCAGGGAACCGCTAGCTCCCCGCCTAGCGCGACCGGGCGAATCGATGGTAGCAGCGGTCTCGAAACGTGCTCTTCGCAACGATTACACTGGCGGTATGGCACTCCCGATGCGGGTGCGCGTCGTCGCCGTCGCGCCGCACGAGTCGGTTCAGGTCGCCGTCGCACGCATGCTCGAGGAGAGCATCGGCTCGGTGGCGGTCTGTGACGGGCCCAGGCTCGTCGGGATCTTCACGGAGCGAGACGTTCTGCGGCTCAACGGCCAGGGCAGTGACCTGGCCGAGCTGACGGTCGAGACCGTCATGACGCGCAATCCGGTGACGATCTCGCCGAATGCCGACGTGCTCGACGCGGCCCAGTTGATGAACGACAAGGGCATCCGCCACCTGCCCGTCGTCGAGGGCGAGAACCTCCTCGGCATGCTCGGTATCCGCGAGGTCTTGCGCACGCTGGTCGAGCGCCTCTGGCAGACGCAAGACCCCAAATTCCACGACCGTGCGCGCGAACTGCTGGAGCGGAGGCCTGAGGTATCGTCTCCGAGCCAGGGCGTGTAGCTCAGCGGGAGAGCGCCCGCTTCACACGCGGGAGGTCACTGGTTCGATCCCAGTCACGCCCACCTACGAAAGCCCCGCAAACGCGGGGCTTCGTTTTCGGGCAGGCGGCGGCGGACGGCGCGGGCAGCGGACCGGGCAGCATTCCGCCCGCCGAAGCAGCCGGGCACCACGCGGTGGACGTTCGGTTCGCCGCCCCGACCCTCCGTCAGGGACGGCCGAGGCGCTACCAACGGCCGGGATATGATCGGCCGGTGTCAGAAGTCACCAGCGTCGCTGGTGGGATCAGTGACGAGGACGTAGCGCGCCTGCTCCCGTCGCTCGCCGAGGCCGAGCGCGCCTCAGAGGAGACAGCTGCACGGTTCGTCCCCCCGCGACCTGGAATCTTGGAGGAGGTTTCGGCGCGGCGACACCAGCTCGTCTACGGTCGCCGAGGAGTCGGGAAGTCGACGCTGCTCCTTCGGGTCGCCGCTGGCGTGAGCGAGAACGACCGGGCGCTCATCTTTGTCGACATCGAGACTCTGAGAGCACGTCCGTATCCCGATGTCCTGATCGAGCTCTTGAAGCAACTACTCGATCACTTGGACGAGAGGCTTCGTGCCGATGGGCGATACAGGTCGTGGCGACGCGGAAGCTACGGCGTCGCGTACGCGATCTCGCCGACGCGATGGGTCATCTCCTCCAGGAGCCGCAGCTCGCGGAGCACACGGTGAGCGTCCTACGCTCGCAGGCGAGCCAGTCAAGGAAAGCCTGGTCGCTTGGCAGTGGTCTGCGCCTTCGCGCTCAGCACCGGGGCGCCGGCGGGGTCGTCGACGCGAACGCGCAGATCGCGTCACAGCACCAGCAGGGCGAAACCGAGGAGTCCAGGGTCGCCGCTCGTTTCGAGAAAACGAAGATGGACGGACTCGTCGAGGCGGCGGTCCTTATCCGAGAGGTGCTCGGCGAGGCGCAGAAGGAGCTCGCGGTGCCGACGCTCGTCGTCCTCGACGACTTCCACCATATTCCTCTTGATAGGCCGAGGTTCTGGCGTATCTCCATCAGGTCGTTAAGGGCCTCGACATCAACCTGAAGGTGTGCGGCGTCCAGCGCCTGATGAAGCCGTTTGCCCCCGGCGATCCTCCAGTCGGCATGCAGCCTGAGCACGACGCCGGAACGGTGCCGTTGGACATCACGCTCGAACGCTTCGAGCTCGCGCGGCAGTTCCTTGAACGTGTGCTTTCGGGCATCTGCCAGCCCTTCGAAGTCGAGCTCGACCCGCTCCTCACCGAGGGCGGGCGCGAACGCCTCGTCCTCGCGTCCGGCGGTGTCGCGCGCGATTACATCTCCCTGACGCGCCGCGCGCTCCGGAACGCGACCGAGCGTCCTTCACATCAGTGGCGCGTCAAGAACCGGATCACGGCCGAAGACGTCGCGCAGGCTGCAACCGCGCTTTACGAGCAGAAGCAGGAGGAGCTCAAGCGCGATGCCGAGGATGAGGCCGATGCCCTACGCGCACGCCTCGGTGAGATCGTTCGGTTCTGCGTGGAGATGAACCGCACCAACGTCTTCCTCGTCGAGACGACGAAGCTCCAGGAAGAAGGATGGGGCAAGGACGTGCAAGCGCTCGCCGACCTGCGCTTCGTCCATCGCATCGACACCCTCTCGACCAAGCGCGGGGGAGAGACGTACGCCGGCCGGAAGTTCGCTGCCTTCACGCTCGACCTCAGCACATGGACAAGCACTCGCTCTGAGCAGATCACGCCGATCAGTTTCTGGGAGCGGGAGGGCCGCCAGAAAATACGCGACCCGAAGCTGATCTACACGCCGGAGCGCGCGCGACCATCGACGTCTCGGCCAGACGCCGGCGAGGTCGCCTCCGAGCCTCCTGGCCCTCCGCTCGCTGAAGGGGAGCAGCTAACGCTCGACGATGTCGCGTAGCACTCGGAGGACGACCTGCTCTGCGGGCAGGCGCGGTGTGACGCGCTGCGCGGCGCAGGGATAAGGGGCAGGCCCCCAAGAACCGGCGCTCCCGACCCCGGCGGGGTCACTCGCCGCGAAAAAAATTCTGCCTCGCGCGCGCGAGGAGCGGCGAAAATTCGAGTCATGCCCGCAGGCAGACCGAGTCTGTTGACGCCAGCGCTCGTCGCCGAGCTGGCCGAGCGCGTCGAGCGCGGCGAGCCGCTCGGGACCGCCGCGAGAATGGTCGGCGCCTCGCCGCGGTCGTTGCGCCGCTGGCGCCAGGCCGGCCGCGCGCAGCTGCAGGCGCTCGCCCTCGAAGGCCGGCTGGAGCAGCGCCTGACGCTCGCCTTCGAGCGGGCACAGGCGACCGAGCTCGAGAACTGGGAGACGATCGCGGCGCCGGCTGGAAGCGAACGAGGCCTGGGTCGCGCTCGATCTCAAGGCGAACGGCTGAAGGTGTGGGGTTGACGGCTTCTCACAGCTTTAGCAATCTTCGGCGTCAGCAGGGCCAGGTCTGCGGTTGGCTTGTCGGCGAGCCCTCTCGGCAAGTTCAGGCTCGGCAGGACCTAGGCACCTGAGGGCAAGAAGGAGGGGACTTGTCCATGCGAAAGCTGCTCGCAGCCTTCTGTGCGACCGCAGCGATCGGGGCGCTGGGGGCGCTGCTGCCCGTTGGAGCGTCGGCTGGCCCGGCGACGATCATCCGCTTGACCGGGGCCGTCTGGTTCGACGGGAACGGCACTCCAGTCTTCGTGCCGGACGCGAACGTCCAGATCGTCGTGACGAACAACCACAAAGGCACCATCAACGTGCGAGCACACGGCACGCTGCCGGCTGGCTCGGTTCTGCCGAAGCGGGCGATGAAGTTCACGGACGAAAGCACCGGATTTTCCTGCGGCGGCGGAACGATCTCGTTCAGGGGCGTCACCACGCCGAGCGGCCAGTTCTCATTCACGTGTAAGGCCCCCTAGCTCGAAGCTGATTTAGCTTCACGCCAGGTTCGTAAGAGCGGGCGGTTCGGCAACGAGCCGCCCGCAGAACACACGTCCTGCTGCGGGAATCTCGCGAGCCCGGTGTGTTTGGCAACGCTGGCGCCTCCCCATGTCGAACCCGTCGAGCTCGACCTCTAGGCTGACCGCGAGGCGCCGCTCGGAGCGGCGCCGGGCTCCCGCTCGATGCGGGCTCGGCCGCAGGCGCGGGATGCGCTGGCCGGTGAGGGCGACGCGGCGTGGCTCCTTCCGCCTCCGTCGCCCAGCGCGCTACGCTCGCGCGAAAATGGCAAGCCCACGGCATCAGCCATGGTCGAGCCAGTGCAAAGAGAACCGCTCTTCTACGGTCACGCCAGTGTGAACGGCTTCTTACGGTCACGCACGCTGTGACGCCAAAGCGCATAGACGTCGCCCAGGTTCTCCTCGTACGCGACGGCAAGTTGCTAATCGTCCACACCGTCGGCCCCGAGAACATCGACCGCTGGGGCCTTCCCGGCGGCGGCCGCGAACCAGGCGAGACCCTGAAGCAAGCCGCGAGGCGTGAAGCCGCCGCGTCGGCTACTACGGGCAGCCAGAAGAGCCCAGTAGCTCGCGCTAATCCGGATCGGCGCTCTGGAAGAACGCGGCCAGCGCGCCCGCCGCCCCTGCGACCACGACCACGGCCCACAGCTCGAGGACGACGTCCACGATTCGACCCGCGGTCGTGAACGGATTCCGCAGCTGCGACGAGACAGTCAGCAGCTGGACGGTCGTGAAGAAGAGCGCATCGCCGAGCGAGGTGATCTCCGTACCGTCCGCGTTCCGCTCGGCGAGGTAGATCGCCACCGTGCCGAGCGCGTCGACAATCGCCGTAGCGACGACTACGAGGAGCAGCCGGCCGAGCAGGCGCTCGTGCCGCTGCTCGTACGTCATCAGCTGCTTGAACTGGTCGCGCAGGCCGGGCATGGAGTCAGTCTCGCCTCGGTGGCGGACAGCCCCGGAACTCGCGAGAGCGCCGTGCTAGGTTCCGCGCCGTGCTGCTAGCGCTCTCGACGAGCCACGAGATCGGGCTCGCCGGCTTCGCCGCCGTCTTCATCGCGTTCGCGCTCGCGTCCGCTCTGCTGATCCCCCGCTGGCGGCCGGACTTCCCGGGCTCGCGCGGGCGAAAGTGGTTCGTCCTCGCGACGCTGCTGCTGTTCGTGGCGATGCTGTTCGCGGTCGAGACATTCGCGAAGGAGGAGGAGGAAGGGCACGAGGCAACTCCGACCACCGAGACGCAACCGACGGAGTCCGAACCGGCGCCCGGGCCGCCGCCGCCGCCGGCAGCGCAGGGAAACCCAGCCGCCGGCAAGGCCGTGTTCGCGAGCCAGGGCTGCGGCGGGTGCCACGTGTTCACGGCGGCCGGAACCAACGGCCAGATCGGTCCGAACCTCGACGAGGCGCTGAAGGGGAAGGACGCGGCGTTCATCCGCGAGTCGATCGTCGAGCCGAACGCCGAGATCGCCCAGGGATACCAGCCGAATGTCATGCCCCAGGACTTCGGACAGAAGCTGTCCGAGAAGCAGCAGAACGACCTGGTCGCGTTCCTCACGCAGGGCTGAGCGGAGAGGGCGGGATTCGAACCCGCGACCCACCTTTCGGCAGGTACGCGATTTCCAGTCGCGCTCCTTAGGCC
>JBKPFD010000004.1:0-2690 GCA_046729155.1 Actinomycetota bacterium | reverse complement strand
AGCAGCTCTGGGACGACATGGAGAAGGCGCAGGACTACTCGTTCAACAAGTCCCACGCGGCCTGCTACGCGCTGATCGCCTACCGCACCGCCTTTCTGCGCGCGAACCACCCGCACGAGTACATGGCCGCGCTGATCTCGTCGGTCATGAACACGAAGGACAAGGTGCCCTTCTACGTCAACGCCTGCCACGAGATGGGGATCGAGGTCGAGCCGCCCGACGTCAACTGCTCGCAGACCGACTTCGCGGTGGTCGAGGGCAAGATCCGCTTCGGCCTCAATGCGGTCAAGAACGTGGGGGAGGGGGCGGCGCGCGCAATCATCGCCGCGCGCGAGGAAGGGGGCGAGTTCGCATCGATCTGGGACTTCACCGAGCGCGTCGATCCCGCGGTCGCGAACAAACGGGCGCTCGAGTCGCTTGTCAAGTGCGGCGCGCTGGACTCGACCGGCGCGTCGCGCACCGCGATGCTCACGGCGCTCGAGGACGCCCTGAGCTGGGGTCAGCGCCACCTCGCCGACCGGCTCTCGGGCCAGGGCTCGATCTTCGAGGTGCTCGGAGGCGACGCCAACGAGCCGGAGCGGCGCCACCACCCGGCGTTGCCCACGATCGTCGACGACAAGGGCGAGCGGCTGCGCTGGGAGAAGGAGACGCTCGGGCTGTACGTCTCGGAGCACCCGCTCGAGGGGATCCGCGACCAGCTCCGGCGCAAGACGGACTGCGGCCTGGCCGAGGTCGAGCGCCGCCGCGACGGGGAGATCGTCACCGTCGGCGGGATCGTGGGCGCGATCAAGCACCTGACCACGAAGAAAGGCGACCCGATGGTCTTCATGCGCCTCGACGACGTCACGGGCGGCGCCGAAGTGGTCGTCTTCAACTCCGTCTACGAGGCCGCCCGCGACTTGATCGCCGCAGATCGCGTGTTGATCGTCAAGGGGCGGGTCGACCACAAGCAAGAGGGCGAGACGAAGCTCCTCGCGAGCGAGGTCTCTGCCTTCGAGGCGATCCCGGAGCGGCGAGAGGTACGCCTGCGCGTCGACGCACAGCGTGCACCGGCGGGCGTCATCCGCGAGCTCGCCGGCCTGATCCGCGACTTCCCGGGCGAGGCGCCCGTCTTCGTCGACCTGGAGACGTCGCTCGGGCCGAAGCGGCTCGAGCTCGGCCCCGGCTACCGCGTCGCGCCGACGCCCGACTTCTACGCCGAGGTCAAGCACCTCCTCGGCGAAGCCGCGCTCGTGTAGACATCACCCATGCTCTCGCCCGAGGAGCTGGACGGTCTGTGGCAGGTCGACCGTCCCTATCTGAACACGGCCAGCTACGGCCTGCCTCCTGCGCCGGCCTTCGCTGCGCTCCAGGAGGCGCTCTACGAGTGGCGTGAGGGGCGCACGAGCTGGGAGGGCTGGACGGAGTCGGTCGGCCGCGCCCGCGAGAGCTTCGCCCGGCTCCTCGGCATCCGGCCTGAGGACGTCGCCGCGGGCGCCACGGTCTCCGAGCTGGTCGGCCTCGTCGCCGCGTCGCTTCCCGAGGGCGCGGAGGTGCTGGTTCCCGAGGTCGAGTTCACGTCCAACCTGTTTCCCTGGCTCGCGCAGGAGCCGCGAGGCGTCCGCGTCCGCACGGCGCCGCTCGCCGATCTGTCCGAGGCGGTTCGCCCCTCCACAAGCCTCGTCGCCGTCAGCGCGGTGCAGTCGTCGAACGGCGACGTCGCCGACCTGGCTTCGATCCGTCAGGCGTCCGAGGCCAACGGCGCGCTCGTCCTCGTCGACGCCACCCAGGCCTGCGGCTGGTTCCCCCTTCGGGCGTCGGACTTCGACTTCGTCGTCGCGCACACGTACAAGTGGCTGATGTCGCCGCGCGGCGCCGCGCTGCTGGCCGTCCGGCCGGAGCGGGTGGTATCGCTCGTTCCGATCCACGCCGGCTGGTGGTCGGCCGAGACCCCGCTCGGCGACTACTACGGCCCGCCGCTGCGGCTGCCGAAGGAAGCCCGCCGCCTCGACACGTCGCCCGCGTGGTTCTCCTGGGTCGGGACGGCGCCGGCGCTCGAGCTCGTCGAGCGGATCGGCGTCGAGCGCATCCACGAGCACAACGTCGAGCTCGCGAACCGGTTCCGCGTCGGGATTGGGCTGGAGCCGCGCGACTCGGCGATCGTCTCGGTCGACGTGGACGGCGCCGAGCGACTCGAGCGGGCGGGAATCCGCGCCGCGGTACGGGCCGGGGGCCTCCGCATGTCGTTCCACCTCTACAACACGGAAGAGCACGTCGACGCGGCCCTAGCCGCCCTCGGAGCCGGCGGGACCTGATTCGCGGCGGCAGGCGTACGTCGTTCGTGCGCCTCCTCGCCGCCGTGATCACGCTCGTCGCCTCGACGGGGGTCGCCGCCGCAGGCTCGGCGCCGCGCGCCGTGGAGCTCGTCCCGCTCGCGCCGAAGAAGCTTGCGCACTGCCGTAAGGCGGCGCTGCTACGAGCCGCCTGCCCGCGGCTCGTGCCGCGGGTTCGCGCCGAGTACCTGAATCATCTGGCCGTCGAAGGGGAAGGGACGCGCTTCTCGCTCGCTACCTTCAACCTCGAGCGCGGCGCCGAGTATCCCGACGTCCCTGAGCGGAACCGGCCGCCGCGGATGGCCCACCTGGTCGTGGTCGGCGGGCACGTCGAGCGTGCGGCTGCAGGCGTCTTCGACGACCTGAGGCCCGTAGCGC
>JBKPFD010000003.1:0-3863 GCA_046729155.1 Actinomycetota bacterium | reverse complement strand
TGGTTAAACCCTCCGGTTTTCCCCTGCCCCCGCCCAGGGGTCCTATCTGGGATTCTGCGCTGTTGGGACGATCGCTCCGCGATACTCAACAGACTAGCGCTACTTTGCAGTTCGGCTAACCTGCTCTATCCTTCTTGCCATGGCCCGGAAACGCCCCTACCGGGCGCTCGCGCGCATCGATCGGGACGCGCTCGCCGAGTTCCAGTCGGGAATCCGCAAGCGGTACACCGACGGGCAGATCCTCGAGCAGCTCTCGGCGTGCGCGAAGCGGCTCGGCCGCTCGCCGACGATGCGGGAGTTCGAGGAGGACTCGCGGACGACGGTGCACCCCCAGACGGTCATCCAGCACTTCGGCAGCTGGAACGCCGCGAAGCGGAAGGCGGGCCTCGTCCCGCGCCGGTTCGCGACTTCAGACGACCTGCTCGAGCAACTGCGCGAGCTCGGCGACCGGCTTGGACGCGTTCCGACCGCCAAGGACCTCGACGAGCACCGTGCTTCGATGCCCTCGAAATCGCTCTACTGGCACACGTTCGGCTCGCTGACGAACGCGCTCCGCGAGGCGGGCTTCGACGTGCCGGTGGGGGAGGAGCGTCTCGAACGGGCCATCGAGCAGGGCGCGGCGCTCGCCCGCAAGCTTCGCGCGCTGCCGAAGTTCGCCGAGTGGGCAGAGGCGAGGCGGAGCGGGGACGACATCCTCACCGAGTGGCAGGTGTACCGGATGGTCGAATCCGGGCGCGGGGCATGGGCGACGTTCCAGTTCCTGATTGCAGAACGCCTGCGCGAGGAAGGCGTCGAGGTCAGCCCGGAGGGGCGGCTGCTCGGCTCAGGTCGGCGACGCGGCGATCGCCGCTAGCCGGCTGAGGCAGAGCGCACCTTCGCTCGGCGCGCGCACGGCCGGGAGCGGCTGCTCGACGAACTCGCGATCCGGGCGGAACCGCTCATGGCGGGCAACGCGGCCGTCCTCGAGCGTCTTGACCGTGCCCTCCTCGAGCGCGCGCTTGCGGAGCCGGAGGCCCAGATACCGCTCGACGACCTCGAGAGCATGCTCGGTGGAGGCGAAGAACGCCTCGTGCGCGGTCGTGCCGACCCAGAGCGGGCGGCCGACGCCGCGGGCGAGGAAGACGGTGTTCCGCTTGCGCTCGTCCAGCCAGGCCGTGGCCATCGAGCCACGCAGGTCTTCCAGCGCGCGCGAGAGATTCCCTGCGGCCTCAGCGACGGCGAAGATGATCTCCGAGTCGACGGTCATCTCCGGCGCGGACCGCACGAAACCATGGCGCTCGAAGAGCTCGTCGTCGTTCGCAATCGTCCCGTTGTGGATGCCGACGATCGGGCCGTGGCGGACCGGGTGGTTGTTCGCCTCGATCGTCGGGTGACCCTTCGTGTAGTCGCGGACGTGGATGAGCGCCTGCGTCGCGTCGTCCGGGATCGCGATGCGATCGAGGAGCGCGCTCGCCCCCGTGCGCTGCTTGTGCACCGACACGTCATTACCGTTGCCGCGGTACGCGTAGCCGACGGCGTCGGCGCCGCGCTCGGCGATCGCGGCGAGCAAAGCCTGGGCCGCCAGCGTCTTATTGACGCGGCTGCGCGAGTGCAAGCTGTATCCGGCGATTCCGCACATGGTTTAAAGCCTTGACGAGCGACCCCGCAGTCCTCTTCCCGTTCGACGGGGCCTCACACACGAAGTTAGGCCTACTTACACATTTCTAACCTTCACTATGGTTGTCCTCCCGGACGGGGCCGTCCCCCGAACGAGGGTTCCCGAACGGGGGAGAGGGCGCCGATACACCGCTCGATGGAGCGGCCTCTAGCCCAGCCAACCCCTGATTCAGAGCCGGAAGCAGAACCGAAGCTCGAGCTGGTGGCGGCCGCGGGCCTCGACGAGCCCGAGGCAGCCGAGGAGCGCGAGGAGCCGAGCCCGGCTGTAACGCAGGATCCGCTGAAGCTCTACGTGCGCCAGATCGGCGACGGGCGGCTGCTGACGCCGGTCGAAGAGCGCGAGCTGGCGCGGCGCAAGGACCTCGGCGACGAGGCCGCGAAGCGCAAGCTGATCGAGTCGAACCTGCGCCTCGTGATGTCGATCACGCGTAACTACACGAAGACCGGGGTGCCGCTCCTCGACTTGATCCAGGAGGGGAACCTCGGGCTGATCCGCGCCGTCGAGAAATTCGACTACAAGCTCGGCTACAAGCTCTCGACCTACGCGACCTGGTGGATCCGCCAGGCCGTCACCCGTGCGCTCGCCGACCAGGGGCGCACGATCCGCCTGCCCGTCCACGTCGCAGAGCAGACGCGCAAAGTGCTTCGAGCGCGCCGGGTTCTCGCCCAGAAGCTGAACCGCGACCCGCTCGTGCCCGAGATCGCGAAGGAATCAGGCCTGACGCCCGAGCGCGTCCAGGAACTGCTCGAGCTCGTCGAGGACCCCGTCAGCCTCGAGACGCCGGTCGGCGACGGCGAGAGCCTCTACGGCGACCTGATCGAGGACACGAACTCGGATCGCCCCGACGCGGCGACGGCGAAAACGCTTCGCTCGAAGGAGCTCGCGGGCGCGCTCTCGCGGCTGAACCCGCGCATGCGCCGCGTGCTCGCGCTGCGCTTCGGGCTCGACGGCGAGGTGCCTCAGACGCTCGAGCAGGTGGGGGTAGGGCTCGGCATCACGCGTGAGCGCGTGCGCCAGCTCGAGTCACGTGCGCTCCGTGAGCTGCGTAGCTCGGCGCCCGGGCTCCAGCTCTATCTCGACACCGAGTAGTTCTCGGGCCCGGGCCTCAGCCCGCGACGGACTCCATCTCACGCAGCTTCGAGAGCCGCCTGAGCGCGTGCACCTCGATCTGCCGGACCCGCTCGCGGGTCAAGCCGAGCTGGCGTCCGATCTCCTCGAGCGTGCGCGGCTCGGCGTCGGCGAGGCCGTAGCGTAGGGCGAGCACCTTGCGCTCACGCTCGGAGAGGGCGGCGAGCCCACGCGTCAGCGCCTGGCTGCGGAGCGAGGTCTCGACCTCGTCCTCGGGTGAGGGGCCGTCGCCGGCGACGAAGTCCCCGAAGACGGCGTCCTCCTGCTCGCCGACCGGCTGGTCGAGGCTCGTCGACGCCCGCGCCGCCGCACGCACCTCGCGGGCCTGGTCGAGCGGGAGGCTGGCCTCTTCGGCGATCTCGGCGAGGGTCGGCTCGCGGCCGAGCTGCGTCCAGAGCAACCGCTCGGCCTTGTTCATCTTCTGCAGGCGCTCGACGATATGCACCGGCATGCGAATCGTCCGGGCCTTGTCGGCGAGAGCGCGCGCGACCGCCTGGCGGATCCACCAGGTCGCGTAGGTCGAGAACTTGTAGCCGCGGCGCCAGTCGAACTTCTCGACGGCCCGGATCAGGCCCAGCGTGCCTTCCTGGATCAAGTCCAGGAACGGCAGCCCCTGGTTGCGGTAGTTCTTCGCGATCGAGACGACGAGGCGCAGGTTCGACTGGATCATGCGCTGCTTGGCCTCCATGTCGCCGCGCTCGATCTTCTTCGAGAGCTCGACCTCCTGGGCGGCGTTCAGCAACGGGTGGCGGCCGGCCTCGCGCAAGAAGAGCTGGAGCGCGTCCGTCGTCGTCTCGTAGACGACGGGCTGTGGCGGCGGAGGCTGCGGCTCGGCCTCGCGCTCGCCGTCGACGATGTCGATACCCCGCTGCTCGAGCTCACGCTGGAGAGCTTCCGCCTGCATGGCGTCGAGCTCATGGGTCTCGACTAGGTCGCTGAGCTCGTCAGCCCGCAGGGAGCCAGCTTGCTCGGCGGCCTCGATGAATTGTCGTACGTCCTCCGTCGAGAGGACGTGCTCGATCTCGACCGTCATGCTCGACTAGGGGGTTCTTCCTCGACCGGCGCCAGGTCAAACACC
>JBKPFD010000002.1:0-10862 GCA_046729155.1 Actinomycetota bacterium | reverse complement strand
GCATCGATCCCGGCGATCGAGGCGTACTTCGCCGACAACAACACGTACGCGGGCGCAACGCTCGCCTACCTGCAGACGACCTACGACGCGGGCGTCAAGAACATCGTCATCCAGTCCGCGACGTCGACGACGTACTGCATCGAGTCGACGGTCGGCGCCGAGACGTGGAAGAAGACCGGCCCCGGGTCGGACATCGTCACCGGCACCTGTCCGTAGAAGACGCGTCCGACGTCTGACGCCGGACATGTGACAAGGGGCGCCTCCGGGCGCCCCTTGTCGTTGTCAAGACCTGATGCGAGCGGGCCGATAGGAGTCGAGATGGCAGTCGCGGTCCGGCCCATCCGTCGACCCCTGGCGGCGGTCACGAAGCCCCTCGCGAGCTCAGGCCTCTCGGCCGGGCCCGTGCTGGCGAGCCTCGTCGCCGTCAGCGTGTTCGTGCGCGTGCTCGTCGGCTGGCTGCGGCCGACGCCGATCTACCTCGGGGACGAGTACCTCTACGCCGCGCTTGGCCGCTCGATCGCCGAGACCGGGCGGCCGCTCGTCCGGGGTGAAGCCGCCGACTTTCCGGCGCTGTTGCAGCCGATCCTCACGGCACCGGCCTGGCTCCTGCACGACGTCGGCACCGCGTACCACGTCGTCCAGGGGCTGGGCGCGTTCGCGATGTCCCTCGCCGCGCTGCCCGTCTACTGGCTCGCCAGGCGCCTCGACCTCTCAGCCGCTGTCGGCCTCGGGCTCGCCGCCCTTACTCTCGCCCTGCCCGACCTGATCTACGCGGGCTGGGTCGTGGCCGAGCCGTTCGCCTACCCGCTCGTGCTCGGGGCCGTAGCGGCTGGAGTCGCAGCGCTCGCGCGGCCCTCGCGCCGCTCGCAGCTCCTCTTCGTCGCTCTCGCCGGCCTGGCCGCGTTCGCCCGCATCCAGTTCATCGTCCTTCCGGCCTGCTTCGCCGCCGCGGTCGTATTGTTCGGCCTCCGCGAGCGGCGTCTGCGCGAGACGGTTCGCGAGCAGGCCCTGCCGCTCTTCCTGCTCGCCGCCCCGGTCGCGCTCGCGCTCGTCCTCGGGCCTTCACGGGTGCTCGCCTTCTACGGCGGCGTCGTCGAGGCCGACGTCGATCCCGTCGCCGTGGCGCGGAACTCGGCTCCGAACCTCCTCGTCCTGCTCTACGCGTCCGGCTTCGTGCTCGTGCCCGGTGCGCTGCTCGGCCTCGGCCTCGCCCTCGCACGTCCCCGCAATCGCGCCGAGACGGCGTTCGCTGCGCTGACTCTGCTCCTCACCGTCTCGCTCCTCGGGCAGGCCGGCCTCTTCGGAGCCTTCGACCGCGCGCAGGAGCGCTATCTGTTCTACGTCCTGCCGCTGGCAGCGATCGGCTTCGGCCTCTACGCGTCGCGCGGCTGGCCGTATCGGCTCCAGCACGCGCTGCTGGCGGCGGGCCTCGTCGCGGTCGCGGCGGTCGTGCCGCTCGCCGGCTTCGCCGCGGCCGAGGAAAAGATGCACTCGCCGCTGCTCTACGCCGACTACCGCATCGAACAGTGGCTCGGCTCGCCGGGCACGGGCTCGCTCGCCGTTGCGCTGGCTGCGACCGCCGGCCTCGCGGCCGTGGTCGTTGCATCCGCGCGGCCGCGGCTGGCGACGGGCGCCGCGATCGCGGTCGCGCTCCTGCTCTGCGCGGGCTTCTCCGCCGCGGCCGCCATCTTCGACACCGAGAACACGACCTCGGCACGGCGCTCGTTCTTCGGCCCCGACCGATCCTGGGTCGACAGCGCGAACGTCGGCGAAGTCACGCTCGTCCGCAACGTCGACGGACAGCGCGGCCCCGCGTTCCAGCAGCTCTTCTGGAACCGTTCCGTCAAGCGCCTGGTCCTCATGCCCGGAGCGACGATCATCGACCCGTTCCGTGCAGATGCGGTCGACGTTGCCCGTGACGGCACGCTCGTCGTCGCAGGCCGGCGGCTGACCGGCGCCCTGCTCATGGACGAGCACGCTGTCGCCGTGGAGCTGACCGGCGCCGAGAAGGTCGGCTCCGCGCCCGGCTTCTCGCTGTATCGCCCCGTCGCCCAGCCGCGGCTCTCGCTGCTGTTCAACGGGCACTACTTCGACGGCTGGCTTGCCCCGACCGGGGGCGTGACGCTCTGGCCGCGGCCGGGGCGGAGTCGGGTGGCGGGCACGCTCGTCCTCGAGCTCGAGGCGCCGGCGACCGAAACGATGTCGACGGTTCGCCTGCGCTTGCCCGGCGCTCGCGCCCTCGACGTCCAGGTGCCGCCGCGCGCGGCGACCGCCGTCCGGCTCCCGGTCTGCGCCGACGGCCCCTGGTCGGCGACGTTCGCCGCCCCCGTGACGGGCTACGTCGGTTCGCGGCGCGTCAGCTTGCGCAGTGAGGCGTTCCGGTTCGTCCCGGGCCCGGAGGGGTGCGCGACCGGAGCCCGGCCGCGTCAGGTCACTCTCGCGAGCCGCTCCGAAAGCGCGGTATGAGCGCGGCGCTCCGGGAGCGCTCGCCGGAAGAGCCCGCGGCGCGCCCGCACCTCCGGCTCGTCCCGCGCCCGAGGCGGCGCCCGGGAGCGAAGGCCCTCCTCGCAGGCGTGTTCGGCATGGCCTTCGTCTACCACTGCCTCAATTCGCGCGGGCATGTGACGCCGGTCGTCTTCAGCGACGAGCTGCTCTACTCGAAGCTCGCGCAGAGCATCGCCGCCGGTGACGGCCTGAGGCTGCGCGGGCAGAGCGTGTTCTTCCCAGCTCTGCTGCCTGTCCTCGCGCAGGCGCCTGCGTGGCTGAGCGGCTCGACGGCGACCGCGTTCGCGGTCGTCAAGGCGCTGAACGCCGCGCTCATGTCGGCGGCGGCCTTCCCGGTCTACGCGCTCTCGCGCCGCGTCGTGCGGCCGTCGTTCGCGGTGGTCGTCGCCGCTGCTGCGGTGGCCGGCCCGCCGATGCTCTACCACGCCTATCTGATGTCCGAGGCGCTCGCGTATACGGTCTTCTTCCTCGCGTGCGCGACGATGCTGCGAGCGATCGAGCGGCCGTCCGCGCGCATGGAGGCAGCCGTCATCGGCGTGTCGCTGACCGCGTGCACGACTCGCTTGCAGCTCGTCATCGTCCCGATCGCCTATCTCGTGGCCGTCCCCCTCGGAGCCCGCATCGCGCGGGAGCCGGTCCGGCCCGCACTGCGGCGGCACGGCGTGTCCTTGGCGGGACTCGCTCTCCTGCTCACGCTGCCGTTGCTGTCCGGGGGCGCGGCCCTCGGCTCGTACAACGGCGCGGCTCTATTCGACTACGAGCCGCTGGCCGTCATCGAGTGGAGCGGGTTCACGGCCGTGCTGCTCGCCTTCGCTGCGGGGTGGCTCGTCGTGCCCGGGGCGGTCCTCGGCCTCGTCTCGGTTCTCCGCGGCCCGAGCCAGAGGGCCGAGGCGGCCTTCGCGGTGCTCACCGTGGCGCTCGTGGCAGGCATGCTCCTCGAGGTCGGTCTCATCGCCGCGGGCGAGGCGCACCGGGCGCTCGAGCGCTACGCGATCTACGCCGTGCCGCTGCTCTTCCTCGCCTTCTTTGCGTACGTCGAGCGCGGCGCGCCACACCGCCGCGCATACGTCGCGCTCGCGCTCGTGCTCGGCGGCACCGCCTGGCTCGTCGACTTTCCCGCCAGGGCCGGCACCGTCTTCGCTTTCGACACGCCGACCTACTCGGTCTACGGGCAACTCGCGTCGTGGTGGGGGCACCCGAACGCCGCGTCGATCTTCGCCGGCGTGCCGCTCGTCGGCGGGGTCGCCCTGGCGCTCGTGTCGCTTCGTCGCCGCCGCGGCGCGCTCGGCGTCGGGCTCGCCGCGGTCTGCCTGCTCGTCCTCAGCGGCATCCCCGCCTACGCCGGGGACCGGGCCCTCACGCGCGGGACGCTGGCACTGCGCGCAGGGTCGCCGCCCGACTGGCTCGACCGGCTCGATGCGGGCCAAGCCGACTACGTCCAGCTGCCGGGCGGCTCTGCCCACTACGGCTGGCTCCTGGAGACGTGGAACCGGAGCGTCGGCCGCTCGATCCAGCTCGCGTTGCCGAGCTACGAGGGCTACGCCGCCGCGACCGGGCACATCGACCGCGACGGGCGCCTCCTCGCCGACGGCCGTCCACTTCGCGCCGGAATCGTGGTCCTCAACGACTTCGGCACGCGACTCGAGCTGCGCTCGGCGACCGTCGTCGCACGGCCGCGGGACGGATTGACGGCCCTGCGCGTCCCGGCCGCGCCGAAGGCGAGCTCGCTCGCGACCGGGCTCGGGTTCGACGACTGGGGTGCGGGCGTCGTCCGCTACCAGGTCTGGCCCGCTCGTCCGGCCGCGGCCGGTGCGTACCGCGCTCGCCTGTCTCTGCCGAAGGGCCACCAGACCCGGACGGTCACCCTCTCGGTCGACGGGGGCGCGAAGCGCACGCTCACGCTCCGGCCGGGGACATCACGAACGGCTTCGATAGCCGCGTGTGGCGATCCCGTGCCCGTGCTCCGGATCCTCACGGACCACGCCGATTTCGTCGCGGCGGGCACCGCCAACGCACGCCTCGTCGCCGTGCGCATTCCCGCGCTGTCCTTTGTTCCCGCGCGCGTGAGGAAAGGCGCTCAAGAAGGCGTTTCCGGGTGCCGATAGGCCCTTAGACGCGGCCAATGGACAACTTATTCTCGATCGACACGCTGCTCGAGCAGATGGTGGCGCACAACGCGTCGGACCTGCACATCACCGTCGGCTCGAAGCCGGCGCTGCGCGTGCGCGGCTCTCTGGCGCGGCTCGAGGGCTACCCCGACCTGACGGCCGAGGGGACGCGCGAGCTCCTCTACCGGATCATCTCCAGCGAGCAGCAGAAGCGCCTCGAGATCGAGCGGCAGCTCGACCTCTCGTATTCGATCCCGGGCCTCGCGCGCTTCCGCGTCAACATCTACTCGCAGCGCGAGAGCCTCGCGGGCGCGTTCCGTCTTATCCCGGCGGAGCTGAAGAGCCTCGAGGAGCTCGGCCTGCCGACCTCGCTCTACGACCTGTGCCACAAGCCGCGAGGCCTCGTGCTCGTCACAGGGCCGACCGGCTCCGGTAAGTCGACGACGTTGGCGGCGCTCATCGACGAGATCAACCGGACCCGTGCCGAGCACATCATCACGATCGAGGACCCGATCGAGTTCCTCCACAAGCACAAGCGCTGCATCGTCAACCAGCGCGAGCTCGGGCCCGACGCGACGACCTTCGCCGACGCGCTCCGCGGCGCGCTCCGCCAGGACCCCGACGTGATCCTCCTGGGCGAGATGCGCGACCTGGAGACGATCGCAACGGCGCTGACCGCCGCCGAGACGGGCCACCTCGTCTTCGCCACGCTGCACACGCAGGACGCGTCCTCGACCGTCGACCGCGTCATCGACGTCTTCCCCGCGACCCAGCAGGGGCAGATCCGCACGCAGCTGGCCGGCACGCTCGAGGGCGTCGTCGCGCAGACGCTGCTGCCGACCGCCGACGGCCAGGGCCGCGTCGCCGCCGTCGAGATCCTCTATCCCGACGACGCCGTCCGGAACCTGATCCGGCAGGCCAAGATCGAGCAGGTCTACTCGGTCATGCAGACGGGCGGCAAGAAGGGCATGCAGACCATGGAACAGGCGCTCGCGGAGCTCGTCCTGCGCGGCGTGATCGCCGAGGACGTCGCCGTCGCCCGCTCGAGTCGCACCGAGCAGCTGCTCGGGCTGCTCGGCCGCACGGCCGTCGAGGGCGGGATCGCCGACCCGAAGCTTCGGGTGGCAGAGGGCTAGGCCATGGTCGACTGGAAGAAGGACATCAAGCTCTCGGACCTCGTGCGGCGCAAGAAGGACGCCGAGCCGGTGGCGACGGCAGCGCCCGAAGAGAACGGACCCGAAGAGAAGGCGCCGAAGAAGTCTCGCTTCGCGCGCAAGCCGAAGGCCGAGAAGCCGCCGAAGGAGCCGAAGCAGCCGAAGAAGAAGCGCGAGCGTGCGCCGCGGGCCGGTAGCCAGGTGAGCATGCCGCGACGCGGGAAGAAGATCGTCGGCCTCAAGGTCGGCGCGTCCCAGCTCGCCGCCGCACGCGTCGCGAACAACGGCCACCCCGAGCTCCTGCAGCTGGCGCGGGAGGAGCTCGAGCCGGGGATCGTCGTCGGAGGAGAGCTGCGCGAGCCGGATGCGCTCGCCGAGGCGCTGAAGACCTTCTTCCGCGCCCACAAGCTCCCGCGCAACGGCGTGCGCCTCGGGATCGCGAGCAACCGCATTGGTGTCCGGACCTTCGACATCGCCGACATCGACGACGAGAAGCAGCTGCACAACGCGATTCGGTTCCGCGCCCAGGAGGCGCTGCCGATCCCGCTCGACGAGACCGTCATCGACTACCAGGTGCTGAGCGAGGCGGTCGACGAGAACGGATCGCGCACGCGGCGGGTCCTGCTCGTCGTCGTCTACCGGGATCTCGTCGATCGCTACGTGGCGGCGTGCCGCAAGGCCGGCGTCAGGCTGATGGGCATCGACCTCGAGGCGTTTGCCGCGCTGCGCGCGGTCGGCGGCGCCGAGACGGGGTCGAACGCAGCTGTCGTCGTCGCCGGCATCGGGCACGATCGCACGACGCTCGCCGTCTCGAACGGGACCGTCTGCGAGTTCACGCGCATCATCGAGTGGGGCGGCCAGAACCTGAACGTCGCCATCGCGCGGGCGCTCGACGTCGCCCCGTCCGAGGCCGAGCCGGTCAAGCGCTCCCTTTCGCTGCTCGAGCCGGCCGAGGGTTGGACCGGGCTCGCGGCGGAGCAGGCCGTGGCGGTGCGCGAGGCGCTCCAGCGCGAGCTCGAGACGTTCTCGCGCGAGCTGATCTCCTCTCTGCAGTTCTACCAGGGCCAGCCGGGATCGCTCGGCATCGGCGAGATCGTGCTGACGGGCGGCACCGCGCAGCTGCCCGGGATCGACGCGGAGCTCGGAAACCTGATCGGCGTCCGCGTCCGGGTCGGCGACCCGCTCGCGCGCGTCAAGCCTGGTAAGCGGATCACGGGCGAAGAGCAGCTCGGCTCGCTCGCAGTCGCCATCGGGCTCGGGATCGAGGAGGACTAGGTGCGCGCCATCAACCTCCTTCCGAAGGACGACCCCCGCGGTCGCTCGCGCCAGACGGATCCGGTCCTCGTCGGCGGCATTGCCGCCTTCGTCGCCGTCACGGCCGTGCTCGCGGCGTGGTTTCTGAGCACCAGCACCGGGGTGGCGGACAAGCAGGAGCGGCTGGACGCGGCGCAGGCCCAGCTCGATGCGACACCGGTGCCGCCCCCCGCGCCGGAGGGCGCCTCGCAGCTCGAGCAGGACAAGAGCAAGCGCATCGCGGCCCTGTCGGCGGCGCTCTCGCAGCGGCTGGCCTGGGACCGCGTCTTCCGTGAGCTATCGCTCGTGCTGCCGGAGGACGTCTGGCTCTCGACGCTGTCGGCGAAGGCTCCGGGTGCTGCGGCCGCCGCGCCCGGCTCGACTGCGCCCGGCTTCACGATCAACGGCCAGACGTACTCACACGACGGCGTCGCGCGGCTGCTCGCGCGGCTCGCGCTCGTCCCGCACCTCTCGGGCGTCCAGCTTCAGCACAGCTCCCGCGCGACGAGCGAGAACGGCCGGCCGCTGGTCGAGTTCTCGATCGTCGCGACGGTCAAGGCTCCGGGGGCCGCCTGATGAAGCGACGGCCTTCCCGCGCCGCCGTGATCGCGCTGATCGTGGTCGGGGTCCTCGCCTACGGCGCGGCGGGGTTCTTCCTGGTCATCTCGCCCCAGCGGGGCAAGGCGGCCGATCTGAAGACGCAGATCCGCGAGACCCAGGATCAGATCGACCAGTACACGCTTCTCAACCAGCAGGCGGCGGCGACGCCCCCGATCCGCGTCGCCGATCTCTTCCGGCTCGAGAAGGCGATGCCGAACGAAGTCGACATGGCCGGGATCGTGCTGGAGCTGAGCCGGATCGCGCACGACAGCGGGATCGCGTTCGAGTCGATTACCCCTCAGGGCTCGACGGCGGGGACGGGCTACCAGGTGCTGCCGGTGACGCTCGTCTTCGACGGCAACTACTTCGAGCTCTCGGACTTCCTCTACCGGCTGCGGAGCCTCGTGCGCGTTCGCTCCGGGCACCTGACGGCGAACGGGCGGCTGTTCGTCGTCGACTCGATCAGCTTCGCCGAGAGCGAGCAGGCGTTTCCGCGGATCCAGGCCACGCTGAGCGTGCAGGCATTCGTCTTCGGGGACACGCCTATCGGAGCGCCCGCGCCCGCTGCGCCGCCTCCGCCTGCGACCGGGACGACCGGGACGACGACCACGCCCGCTCCGGGGGCTGGCACGACTACTACCACGACGACTACTGAGCCGCCGCCGAATGAGCCGCCGCCGCCCGCAGGGGCGAGCGCGGCCGGGGCACCGGTGAACTAGGCATGGCTGCGAAGTTCGACCCCAAGGCGAAGGCGAAGAAACAGAAGATCGTCGCCGCCGTTCTGGGCGTGATCCTCATCGGCGTCCTGGCGTGGCAGGTGCCGTCGCTGATGAAGACGTTGAACAAGAAGCCGCCGACTTCGAGCGCGCCTGTCGCGGCGACGGCCGCACCCGCTCCCGGTGCGCCTTCCGTGCCTGCGACAGGGGCTCCGTCGACCGCCGTGCCGGTCTCGAACGGGACGCTTGCCGACTCGGATCCGGCTGCGCAGCCCGCCGGCGGGCAGCTCGTCTCGTTCGACCGCTTCGCGAGCAAGGACCCGTTCGCGCAGCAGCTCGGCGCTCCGGCCGCGCCTGGGGCCGTCAAGGCGTCGAAGCCGGCTCCGCTTCCTCCTCCTCAGCCGCCACCGCCCGCGGCTGCGAAGAAGAGCTCGGTCGCGGCGCCGGCGGCCGCGCGGATCTCCGTGAACGGCGCGGCCGAGCAGGTTGGCGTCGGGGGCAGCTTCCCGCAGGCCGACCCGATGTTCGTGCTCGTCTCGCTGACATCGACGACGGCGAAGGTGCGCATTGCGGACGGCACCCTGGACAGCGGCGCGGCGACGGTGACGCTGCGGAAGGGCAGGAAGCTCACGCTCCAGAACACCGTCGACGGCGCCCGCTACGAGCTCCTCCTGATCACGACCTCGTAGCCCGTCCAGGCCATGCCCGGTGTCAGACGCCGGACGTGTCCACGCCTGCGGGCAGCCACCGCCACGCGGGACGATGGAACAGCGTGCTACAGCGCTTGCCAGGCGCGTTTGGCGCAATGATCGGGGCTTGGCGGCCGGCCATGTCCGGTGTCAGACGCCAGACATGTCCCGCGAACGAGATGCAACGGCGAGCAGTTCGCCCCGCGTGGTCGACTCTCCTAGCCGGTCGACTGGTCGAAGGTCGATGCCTGGCGCACGAACGCCACGGCGAGGTTCGCCGCGTCGCGCACCACGATCGTGACCTTCTTCACGGCCCGCCCGCCGGTCGGCGTCGTCCAGACGATGTACGTGTCGACGCGGTAGCTCTTGCGGTCGGCGCCGGTCACCACGCGGCTCGGGTTGCACTCGTCGGGCGGTCCCGGGCAATCAGCGGTGATCAGGCTCGCCGTCGAGTTGGGGCAAGCGGCCCCGAGCGTCGAGTCGCACTTGTACGCGTCGTCGACGCCAGCGACGGCCGTCGAGTCCAGCCGGATCGAGCTGTTGGTGAGCGCGCGGTACAACTCCATCTGCTGATCGGCGAGCACCGAAGCTGTCGTGATCCGGCTCGCCCGGTTCAGAGAGACGATCCCGGACGAGAACGCGGCGACGACGGCGAGCAGGCCGATGTTCAGCATCAGCATCGCAATCAGCAGCTCGACCAGGCCGAAGCCGCCTTCAGACCGCAGGCGCATGCGCACGAATCCGGTATCGGCACCCCCCGGGCATCCCTCAAGTGCCCGAATCCCTCTGCCGATACGGAATCCGGTGTCCCCTGCGGTCCTGACCTAGATGGCTGCGTACGCCTATAGCGCGATCAACGCCGACGGCCTCGAGCTGCGCGGCGAGATCCATGCGCCCGACCTGAGCGCCGCGCGCGAGCAGCTGCGGATGCGCGGCCTGCTCGCCCAGGCCCTCGACGAGCTCCCCGCCGAGGGCGAAGAGGGCGCGCGCACGCTCTTCAAGAAGATCAAGCCCAAGTCGCTCCAGGTCTTCTCGAGGCAGTTCGCGACCATGATCGACGCGGGTCTCTCGGTCGTCGGCGCGCTCGTCATCCTCGAGGAGCAGACTGAGGACAAGTACCTCGCCGCCGTCATCTCCGAGCTCCGCGCGGACGTCGAAGGCGGGCTCCTGCTCTCGCAGGCGATGAGCCGCCACCCCAAGATCTTCAGCCGCCTCTACATCGCGATGGTCGAGGCCGGCGAGGCCGCCGGAATCCTCGAGCAGGTGCTCGACCGCGTCGCGTACCAGATCGAGAAAGAGACGCAGCTCAAGCGCCGCGTGAAGGGCGCGATGATCTACCCGACGATGGTCCTGATCTTCGCGACCCTCGTCCTGATCGGAATGCTGCTCTTCCTCGTCCCGATCTTCGTCGACATCTTCAAGTCGCTGGGCGGTGAGCTGCCGATGCTCACGCAGTACGTCGTCAACGCCTCGAACTTCCTGCGCAACGAGTGGATGTTCTTCTTCCCGGCCGTCGGCGTGTTCTTCTTCGGGCTCCGCCGGCTGAAGCGGACCGAGCAGGGCCGCCGCGTCTGGGACCGGATCAAGCTCCGCATCCCGATGAAGATCGGCGACGTCGTCCAGAAGGTGGCGCTCGCGCGCGTGTCGCGCACGCTCTCGACGCTGGTCGCGGCAGGCGTCGACATCATCAAGGCGCTCGAGATCACGGCCGCCACGGCCGGCAACTGGGTCGTCGAGCACTCGCTCGTCCATGTGCGAGAACGCGTGCACGAGGGAGCGCCGATCGGCGAGCCGCTT
>JBKPFD010000001.1:0-5372 GCA_046729155.1 Actinomycetota bacterium | reverse complement strand
AAGCAGCGCGATGCCGGCGCGCGGGCTCGCGCCGAGGTACAACCGCCCGTCCGAGCGCGTGGCTCCGACGAGATCGACGACGTAGCGGTGCACGCTCTCCTCCACGAAGACCCGGGTTGCCTCCTCGATCACGTCCGCGATCCCCGTTGCGCTCGTCACGGGCTCGAGCGCTTCGAGCGGCGCGCCGGTCGTCTGCTCGGCGAGCATCCGTGCCTCCTCGGCGGGCGGCGGATAGCCGATGTCGACGCGCAGCGTGAAGCGGTCGAGCTGGGCCTCGGGCAGCGGGTAGGTGCCCTCGTACTCGATCGGATTCTGGGTCGCCATGACCATGAACGGCCGCCCGAGCGCGTAGCTGACACCGTCGATCGTGATCTGGTTCTCCTGCATGCACTCGAGAAGCGCGGCCTGTGTCTTCGGCGGCGCACGGTTGATCTCGTCGACGAGCAGGAGGTTCGCGAAGACAGGCCCGGGCCGGAACTCGAACTCGTTCGAGCGCTGGTTGAACACATTCACGCCCGTCACGTCTGACGGCAGCAGGTCCGGCGTGAACTGCATGCGCGAGAACGAGCAGTCGAGCGAGCGCGCGAGAGCTTTCGCGAGCATCGTCTTCCCCACGCCCGGGAAGTCCTCGATGATCAGGTGGCCCTCGCTGACGAGGCAGAGGACGCAGAGACGCAGGGTCTCGATCGGCGCGTGCACGACGCGGCCGAGGTTCTCCGTGACGCGGCGGACGACCTCCGCGGACTCCTCGAGCGAGGCCTTCGTGACGCGCTCGGCCATCAGGCGAGTCTCTCCACCGCGTCCAGGATCTCGCCCGCGATCTGCTCCTTGGGCGCCTTGGCAATCCTGCGGTCGCCCTCCTGCGAGACGAGGACGACCTCGTTGTCGGCCGCGTCGAATCCAGTGTCGTCTCGGGACACGTCGTTGTAGACGACGAGATCGATCCCCTTGTCAGCGAGCATCCCGCGCTTGCGCTCGAGCCCCTCGTCGCCGTGGTCGGCGCCGAAGCCGACGAGCAGCTGGCCGTTGCGGCGGCGCTCGCCGAGAGCGCGCAGGACGTCGACGGTCGGCTCGAGCTCCACCGTCCAGGGATTCCCGTCTTTCGGCCGCTTATCACGCAGGGCGACGGCCGGGCGGTAGTCGGCGACGGCGGCCGCCATCAGGATCACGTCCGCGTCGGCGCGCGCCGTCACCTCGCGCTCCACGTCGGCGGCGGTCGGCGCCTCGACGACCTCTACCCCCTCGGGCGGTTCGACCCCTAGATTCGAGGCGACGAGCGTCACCTCCGCGCCGCGCCGGTGCGCCTCCGCGGCGAGCGCCACGCCCATCCGGCCGGACGAGCGGTTGCCGAGGAAGCGGACGGAGTCGAGCGGCTCCCGGGTCCCGCCGGCGGTCACGAGCACGCGCTTGCCGGCAAGAGCGCTCATGCGCCGAGCAGCACCTGACAGCGGGCGAAGATTTCCTCGGGCTCGGCCATCCTGCCCATGCCCTCGCCGCCCTCCGCGAGCTCGCCCTCGACGGGGCCGACGAACTCGACGCCGCGCTCGCGCAGCAGCTCCGCGTTCGCCTGAGTCGCCGGGTGCGCCCACATGCGGTCGTTCATCGCGGGCGCGACGAGAAGCGGCCCTCGATGCGCGAGCGCCGCCTCGCTCAGCACGTCGTCCGCGAGGCCGTTCGCGAGCTTCGCCATCGTGTGGGCGGTCAGCGGCGCGACGACGAGCAGGTCGGCCTGCGCGAGGTGCGGGTACGGGCTTTCGTCGACGGCTCGGTTCGCGAGAGCGGCGAACGTCTCGCGCGTGACGAAGCGCTCCGCGCCCGCGGTCAGGATCGGGATCACCTCGTGCTCTGCTCGCACGAGCCGCCGGGTCAGTTCACAGGCTTTGTAGGCGGCGATGCCGCCGGTCACACCGAGAAGAACTCGGGCCATTTGGGGCCCGTCAGTTCTTGTAGCTGTACTTGATCTTCCCCTCTGAGATCTCCTCGAGTGCCATCGTCAGGTAGTTCTTCGAGCGCGACTCGACGAGCGGGGGTGGGTTCTCGTCGAACGTGCCTTCGCCCAGCTGGTGGTGGTAGTTGTTGATCTGCCGGGCGCGCTTGGCAGCGACGATGACGAGCGCGTAGCGCTCTTTCACGTTCTCGAGCAGCGTGTCGATGCGGGGATGAATCATGGCGCGGACATGCTACCTGCGGCCGCCAGCTTCCTGCGCACGATCGCCTCGAGCTCGTCGACGGCGCGCTCGACCTCGTCGTTGACGACGACGTGGTCGAACTCACCGGCCTGCCCGAGCTGGGCGCGGGCGACGCGCAGGCGCTTCTCGATCTCGGCCTCGCCTTCGGTCGCTCGCTGCCGCAGCCGGCGCTCGTTCTCCTCGAAGCTCGGAGCGCGTACGAAGACCGTGACGGCACCGGGCACGCGGTCGCGCACGCGGAGCGCGCCCTCGGTCTCGAGGTCGAGGAGCGGAATCCGGCCTGCCGCCTGGATACGGTCGATCTCGCTCTGGAGCGTTCCCGAACGGGACCCCCATTCCAGCTGGATCCACTCGAGGAAGTCGCCCTCCTCGACCTTGCGGTCGAACTCGTCCTCGGAGAGGAACCAGTACTCACGGCCGTGCTGCTCGCGCGGCCGCCGCTCACGCGTCGTCGCCGAGACGGCCAGCTCGAGCTCCGGAACCCGCTTCAGCAGCGCCCGTTCCAGCGTGCCCTTACCGGCTCCGGACGTGCCGGTGATGACGAAGACGGGTGACGCGCTCGCGGTGCCGCGCCTAACGGTTGAAGAGCCCAATCAGCTCGGACCGCTGGCGGTCCGACAGCCCGCCGACGGTCTTCGACTGGCTGATCCGGGCCTGGTTCAGAAAGCGCGCCGCCTTGACGCGCCCGAATTTCGGCACCGCCATCAGCATGTCGAACACCTTCGCCGTCGCGACGTACTCCGGCGGGTTGGTGAGGATCTTGTCGATCTTGGCCCGGCCGACTTTCAGGTCCTTCTTCAGCTGCGCCCGCTTCACCCGGATGTCGTTCGCTCGCTTCAGGGCCTCCATGCGCTGGTCGCGTGACCTTGCGGGCGCCTGGGCCTGAGTCTTGGTTGCAGCCACGGCGCGGGATACTAGCCACCCTCGCTCCCACGTGCAAACGTTCGGATTTGGCTGCAAATGTGCGTATTTTCTACACTGGCAACACGGGGCTCGCAGGGAGCCTCCGTCAGCGGACGGCGGCCGGCTCCGCCCGGTGCGCGAGCCCGACGGCGTCCTCGGCTCGATCGAGGCCGCGGTCGGCGAGCTCTGCGGCCAGCTCGGAGCGGATCCGGGCGGGCGCGTCCGGATCGCTGAAGAGAATCGTCCCGAGCGCGACCATGCGCGCGCCGACGGCGAGGAACTCGAGCGCGTCGCGACCCGTCGTGATTCCCCCCATCCCGACGATCGGCAGGCTCGTCGCGCGGAAGCAGCGATAGATCGCCGCAAGGGCGATCGGCTTCAGCGCCGGCCCCGAGTAGCCGCCCGTCGCGGTCGCGATCGTGGGCACGAGCGTGCGGAGATCGACGGCGAGACCTCGCATCGTGTTGACGAGCGAGAGCCCGTCGGCACCGGCGTTTTCGGCTGCCAGAGCCAGCTCGGCCACGTCCCAGGCGGCCGGAGAGAGCTTTGCGTAGAGGGGTTTCCCCGTCTGCGCGCGTGCCGCGGCGACGAGCTGGGCAGCGGTCTCGGGCGCCTCCTCGACGTTCGGGCAGGAGAGGTTGAGCTCGATCGCGGCGACCTCGCCACGGTCGTCGAGCGCGGCGCACACGTCGGCGTAATCGGCGGCCGAGAAGCCGCCGACCGAGACCCAGAGCGGCACGCCGAGCTGGGCTAGCCGAGGCAGCTTGTCGGCGAGGAGCGCGTCGAGACCGGGGTTCTCGAGGCCGATCGAGTTCAGCATCCCGTGTGCCGTCTCGGCGATCCGGGTCGGCCTGTTCCCCTCGCGCGGAAGCGGCGTGACGGTCTTCGTGACGAAGACGTCGAGCGAGCGCGCGACGTCGGGGGCCTCGAGCGCATCGAGGCAGCCGGAGGCGTTCAGGATCATCACGCCGCCTCCAGCACGGGACCCTCGATGCAGAGGCGCTTGAGCACGCCGTCGATCTCGACGGAACAGCCGTAGCAGGCGCCGTAGCCACAGGCCATCGGCGCTTCCCACGCCAGTTGCGCGCGAGGCGCGAGGACGCGAACAGCCTCGAGCATCGGCTCGGGGCCGCAGGCGAGCACGTCGTGCCGCTCGGCGAGCGCGGCGAGCGGCTCAGTGACGAGGGTCGGCTCGACAACGACCTCGGCGCCCGGCACGAGAGCGGCCGCCTCGGCGTGCAGGTCGGTGCGGAAGCCGAGCAGCGCCGGCGGGTGGCCGAGCGCTTCGGACAGGTACGGAAGCGGCGCGACGCCGATGCCGCCGCCGACGAGCAGCGGTCGTTCGACGTCCAGCCGGTAGCCGTTGCCGAGCGGGCCGAGGACGCGGATGCAGTCGCCGGGGGCGAGCGCGGCGAGCGCGCGCGTCCCTGGGCCGATCGCCTCGAGCAGGAAGCCGAGCTCGCCGGGTGGAGCGAGGCAGAGGCTCATGGGACGCGGCAGGAGGCACCCGGGCGCCTCGAGCATGAAGAACTGCCCGGGGATGCCCGGCTCGATCGGCCCTCTCTCGAGCCGGAGAAGCGTGTAGGGCCCGAGGCGCTCGTTCGCGGCGACGCTAAGCGGGGCGCTTCTGATCGTGGATCCTCTCCTGCAGCGAGACCGCGAGGTCTCCCTGCGCGTCGGCGATCGCGTGCACTGCGGCGCGCGCACCCGCGATCGTCGTGATGCACGGCACGCGCGCTGCAAGGGCGGCTTCGCGGATCTGGTAGCCGTCCGACCGGGGCCCGGACCCGCCGAACGGCGTGTTGACGACGAGATCGCAATGTCCGCGCCGGACGAGGTCGACGACGGTCGCGCCCTCGCCGTCTTCCGTCACCTTGCGGACGCGCTCGACGCCGAGGCCCGCCGCCGCGAGGGCATACGCCGTGCCGGCTGTGGCGACGAGGCGGAAGCCGAGCCGTGCGAGCGACGTGGCGATGTCGACTGCGGCCGCCTTGTCCACGTCGCGCACGGACAGGAACGCCGTGCCGGCGGACGGCAGCGGGCGGCCTGCGGCGCGCTCGGCCTTCGCCAACGCGGTCGGCAGGTCGCGGGCGCTCGCCATCACCTCCCCCGTCGAGCGCATCTCCGGCCCCAGCACCGGGTCCGCGCCGGGGAACCGGGCGAAGGGCAGCACCGCCGCCTTGACGCAGAACTGTTGCGGGGACTGACCGTGGGGCAGGTCCAGGTCGGACAGGGTGGCGCCCGCAGAGAGCCGGCACGCGGCGGCGACCAGGTTGACGC